>NZ_JAHHPN010000891.1:0-3000 GCF_024606325.1 Endozoicomonas sp. ONNA1 | reverse complement strand
CCAATAAAGCATGTTTGACTACATCAAGACTGCTGGATGAATCTGTTGCCAGTTCTTTTGGCCGGTCAATGACCTCAGCCCCCCAGGCCAAACTGACCTCTTTAATTTCGGGGCAATCTGTTGTTACAACAATATGCTCAAAGCATTGGCTTTCCAGCGCTGCTGTTATGGTGTGCGCAATCATCGGTTTACCAGCAAGGTCAAGAACATTTTTGCGGGGTAAGCCCTTAGATCCTCCTCTGGCCGTGATAATGGCGGTATAGGTATTTTTTTGCATCAGGCTACTTCTTTAATGGTTGGTGCTATTAGTGAAAAGTCAACGTCATTGAACAGTTTTTGGTCTGCAGCAGACCAGATTTCTTCTTTCTGTATAATTGACATGAACTTTTCTGTACTATTGCCATCACCAAAATAGCTGTCTCTTCCCGTATTTTTATAGTGTGAGGCTTTTTGAATAGCTTTGTATATATCTTCGCTATCGTAACCAGTATTGATAATGCCTTTTGCAAAATATCTTGCATTCTGACGGTTGCCGATATTAATTGATGGCATACCATAGAAGGGTGTTTCACGAATACCTGCGCTGGAGTTGCCAATCATGCATTCAGAATTCTTCAGTAACGTCAGGAATGACTCAAACCGGATAGAAGGGTAAATTCTAAAGTTTTCTCTGTCCTTCAATCGATCGTATTCTTTAAGAATATAATCTGAGCCTTCGTCATTGTTGGGGTATACAACCACAAAGTTTTTTTGACATTTCAATAAAGCGTCAACCATTGCCTTGGCATTGGCTGGCATATTATCAATATCAGTGGTTACCGGATGAAATAGAACAATGCTGTAATTTTCAAACGGTATAGCATAATGTTCCTTCACCGTATCCAAATCAGGCAGGTCAGATGATAGCATGGCATCTATATCGGGTGAGCCGATATTATGAATATATTCTTGCCTTTCTCCCATCTGGACCAGTCGTTTTACTGCCTCATTATTACTCACCATATGTAAGTGTGATAATTTAGAAACAGAATGACGAATAGATTCGTCGATCGTGCCAGAGCGCTCACCACCCTCAATATGGCACACCAGTGTATTAGTAAGGGCTCCTACAATAGCGCCCGCAAGGGCTTCGACACGGTCACCATGGATGACGAGCATGTCTGGTTTATTTTCATGAATATAGCGTGAGAGGCCTTTAATGGTGCTGGCCAGAATCATCTCCATTCTGTCGCCAACATGCTGGTTCATAAATGTGTAAACAGATGTATAACCTGCGCTTACAACTTCTTTGGCAGTGTAGCCATAGCGTTGTAGTGTATGCATGCCGGTAATAAATACTTGGCATTCAAACCTTTCATGGTTATCAGTTGCAAGCATTAAAGCCTTCATCTTACCATAATCAGCGCGTGTCCCTGTGAGGAAGAGTATTTTACGTTGCTCCATGACTTTTTTTCTGTTTAGAGGGGGATAGGAAGAGCTGACGAATGAACTTCGACAGCTCCTAAGAGTAAGTTAATTTACATCAGACTTTCTAATATGCTCGTCAGAGCTGATGTTTCGTGTCGCGACTTTACCTAGTAATGAGTTGAAGTCTTCTGCCAATATTTCCCCTGTGCCGGGGCGCTTGACCCAGATGTTGTCTTTACTGAATACATCACCTTCTGCGATATCTTTGATTGCAACAACCGTTGCGAAAGCGAAATCTATAGTAGGTTGTTCTTCTTTAATTGGGTTTTTTGTTCCGCCTAAAGCCTTATGGATGGTTTTAGATCCTATGATTAGCTCAGACATGGTTTTTGTGTCGTTTGAACAAACAATATCGGGTCCTGGTCGGTCCATTTTATCTGTAAAGTGCCTTTCAAGGATTTTGGCGCCAAGTGCTACAGCACCCAGGCATGCATAATTATCAACAGTATGGTCTGACAGACCAATTACAGCATTTGGAAATGCAGACTGCATTTCAGTCATAGCACCCAGTCTGACCAATTCTGGTGGTGTCGGGTAGACATTTGTACAGTGCAACAATGAATATGGCACGCCATGCTTTTCAAAAATAGAGACTGCTTTTTTAATACTCTCTATGGTATTCATTCCAGTGCTGAGTATTATAGGTTTACCAAATGAAGCAATATGATCAATTAATGGGTAGTTGTTGCACTCACCGGAACCAATCTTATAGGCGGGTATATCCATTCGTTTTAGTCTGTCTGCAGCTGCACGAGAGAAAGGTGTGCTAATAAAAATCATACCTTTACTTTCGACATATGCTTTAAGCTTGATTTCTTCCTCTTCATTGAGTGAACATCTATCCATTATTTCGTATATAGAAACGTCAGCATTGCCGGGGATGACTTTTTTTGCATCTGCACTCATTTCATCTTCAATAACATGCGTTTGATGCTTAACCACTTCTACACCGGCATCAGCCGCAGCATCTACCATCTCAAATGCCGTTTTCAATGAACCTTCGTGGTTGATTCCAATTTCAGCAATAACCAGTGGTTCGTCATTTGGGCCAATTCGTCTGTTACCGATAAAAAATTCAGTCATATTAAACCTTTAAAGCTTTGGCTGTATGTAAGTGAGTTTTATTCAAAGTATTAAATACAAGATTTAAGAGATTAGATTGTGAATTTAGAATCTACTATTAATATCTCTGGTGTAATGCATATTTGAAGAGGGTGTTCGTAGGTTTCCCCGAGCTATAAGTAGATTTACGTGATGCTTTGTATTGATTTATATCGAGACACGCTACCGCCCTTCGAGCTTTGCTTTATGAGTTGTTGTAGGACAAACACAAGCACGCATAGACTGAAACATCGAGATAGAAAATTTGGCTGAGCATTTTAAGATTTATGTTTTGATCAGGTAATTGTGTATTTTCGATGCCTTGATCGGTTTTGAGCACCTGTTCTGCAAATATCCTGTAACAGCGAAATAGAGAAAGCTAGCAGAGCATCTTAAGTGTTATTGAAGATGAAATGAGTGCAGATGCAAAAA
>NZ_JAHHPN010000005.1:0-1188 GCF_024606325.1 Endozoicomonas sp. ONNA1 | reverse complement strand
TGCCGCGTGTGAGTGTAATATCTGATATCACTCGCTTGAGGTCTAATAGCTGTTAGGTATCAAAATATGATAAACAATAACAATAAAAACAACCCAATAATCAGTCCGGTAACATAAGCATGGAATTGTTCAGTCTCATAGAAAGCTACCCTCTCGAAACCTTGCTTGGTGTCTTGAGCAGCCTTGCATTGGGCTATCTTCTCAGAATCAGTTTTAGCCAACGGCAGAGACTGAACAGCATCAACCAAACCATTATTTCTGCTTTTACTCCTGAGCTCAACCGGCTCACTGAGAATCAGGATAAGGTTATCGACGTTATGGATGATACTGCTTACAGGAAGCATGAAGCCAGTATACGGGACAATCTTGAACGGTTGCCTTTTATCCAGCGTTATCGCTTGAGAAAGGCTTGGGAACGACTGGCTTATGGTGAAAACAAGGAACAGGGTAAATTTCTTTGCTATGAGCAATACGCTGATTGCTATTCTATTAGCGAAAACAAAAAACTCAGAAACCTTGCTATCCATCGTATAAATTCCATTCTTAAAATTTGTGCATAAACCTAACAAAAGCAGCCAAAGGGACGCTCACTGTGTTCGCCGCCCTTGCTGCCAGCGTTAAATGCCAAACCAGAAAGAAAAATAATAAGAGAAAAAAATGGGTGAAAGATATAAAGTGATATGTCCGTGCGGGTATAAAGCAGAGGCTTATTATAGAGAAAAAGATAACCCGTATTCATCTTGGGGGATTTGGACGTTTGAAGGTTTAAAGTGTTCAGAAAAAACTGTACAAAAGAAGATGCAAATGTATCTTTCAGAAGGTTTGGCTTTTGCAGGCCCTGTTTGCCCTAAGTGTGATCGAAAAGTAACAGAAGAAGACGTCAAGGAAGAAATGTCATGAAAAAATTAACAAAATTACCCCTTTATGTGACTACAGCTCTTATTTTGGTAGGTTGTAGTGGAGCTGGGCAAATAGCACCAGAGCAAAAGCCGATAAAGAAGCAGGTTACATTAGAGAAAAGCTATGACAAAACGTGGGAGTCCGTAGTCGACTGGTTCGCATTAAACAACACTATTCTTGAAAGGGTTGATAAAGAGGATGGACTCATAACTTCAGCTAGAAACCTTCGTGCTGGTCATGAAGTTGACTGCGGGAAAGCTAAAGGACAAATAAGTTGGGCATCAGCAC
>NZ_JAHHPN010000890.1:0-2319 GCF_024606325.1 Endozoicomonas sp. ONNA1 | reverse complement strand
GCCTGTGGGATGTGCAGAAGATTAAACCGTTCATCAGTAAAGATTCTGATGGCTGCTTCAGCCGCAAAACGTACTCCACATATAGAGCTCACTATCAGCTCAGGTAAAAGTTCAGTAACAATCTTACCCGCTTCAATAAAGATCTTTTCCGCCGGCTTTTTGGTCGACGTGTATTGAATAACAGGCTTGTTGGTTGGGGCTGTTTGTGTGGCTTCGGATGTCTGACTCTGATAATACTGGTAGCTGTCCAGGCGCATACCCACGAGTGATTCAAGATAACCTCCATAAGGGAAGCCGGCTTGACGCGATTTCCTGAAGTGATCATGTGCACTGGTCAGTGCCCTTTTGCGACCGGTTAATACTACCTGTTTGTGGTCAGAACTTATCTCTGCCTCCAGAAGCGTTAACCCAGCCAGGCAATGAAGCCAGCCTGACATTTGTAATGATTGAGAATCCGTTTTATCATCATACTTGTCTAACTGTTGTTTTAATATCTGATAGCCAACTTCTCTGGATTGTTTAATAGCAGCAATAAAAGCACTTTCGTTTCCGGCAGAGAACTTTTCCAAGTTGTTACTGTGAAAAACAGCGTAGTTGCTATACCATGATACAGCATTATATTTAACCGTGGGTGGCCCATGCCATATATGTCTTATAAACAATTTGCGTAATGATATCCAACCTCCTGAATCACCCTGGAGCTTGATGGCCTTTTCCGGGTTGCCACCAATTTGCCTGATAATCGACTCGTGAACCAATAAAAGGGTGTTGTACCAATACGATATGTTGTCCTTACTGACCAGTTCAGGAGACATTTCAATTAATTTTGTTAGAAATTGTAAGTCATGACCAAAATGAAGGGCGGTAGTGCGGGCTTGGTCAGTGGGTTTAAGGCTTTTAAGATGATATAAAAGCGGCTCTGCTTCTGGTGATGCACCAACCAGATGAAAAGCAAGTTCTATAAGATCCGCATTTGACCGTTTCTCAGGATCAATATTTTCAGCGAATGTCTCTTGCAACTCTATCAGGAGTGCGGTAAGCAATGAGTTTGGTGCATCTTCAACAAACTCCAGCACAGAAAAGCGAATGAGAATTGACGATAAATCGAGGGTATAAAAGTCCAGTAAGTCCGGTCGACCAGTGGCAAAGTAAAGTATCAATCTTAATATTGCTTGCTCTTCCGCTTGCCTTGCTGTTTCTTCTACTGCCTCTGTTGTAGCTAATCCTGCTGCTTTCGCCGTCATTGTTGCTGCTGCTGTCGCTTCCATGGCCGCTGCTGCTGCCGCTGTCGCTAACGCTGTCGCTTCCACTGCCGCTATTGCTGTCGCTTGTGTGTCTGCATTCGCTTTTGCCGCCGCTTTCGCGTCTGCGTTCGCTTTTGCTGCAGCTTTTGCCGCCACTTTCGCGTCTGCGTTCGCTTTTGCTGCAGCTTTTGCCGCCGCTTTCGCGTCTGCGTTCGCTTTTGCTGCAACCTCTGCTGCCGCTCTGGCTCCCGTTGCGACTTGTTCCTGTTGTTCGTCTGGCAGATGCTGGCTATCTGTAAATTGCTGGCTCATACGATTCAAGATAAGATCAACTGCGCCATCAGAGCCTTTTATCGGAAGTTGCTCCAAAAACTCTCTGAGTAAACGTATAGAAGGCGTTATCCTACCCGGAATATTGCTTTTCGGATTTTCCATGTAAGTGTCTCTATCAAAAGCCAGTTTCAGTTCGAAAGGCTTTGGAATCACTACCAGCCACTTGAGTAACATCCCGCCCAGAACCGATGGATTTGACTCATATGCCAATAAAATCTCAATAGATTGTGACACTCCCGACAATGCTGAGAAATAAGCATTTATTATTTTTTCCTGAGCCTCTCCTTGCATAACATGTTCATAAAACAACCTGAGCATCCTGACATAAGGGAAGCAATGTAGTACAGAAATTGAAATAGCTTCTTCTATCTCTTTGGCTCTGCGCCTGACTTCCGGACTAAAGGACAACTCAATGGTTTTGTCATCATCTGACATTTTGGCCCTCATCATGGCCAGTGCCTTGAGAAAAGAGTAATAGCCCAGTCCAAGCTCGTTTGTTGGATTTTTATTTTTTACAACAGCCTTTTTGAATGCTGAGATTTTTTTTTCTGTCTGTTGTAAAAACCTTTCCGGATTTGCCTCAATCAATCTGACTTCTTTAATAATATTGTTATCCAGTTGAAATAAATACTGGTCATGTATTTTTGCATTAAATAGCTCATTTGATACTCTGATGCCTGGCTTCAGGTCTTTTGGTTGTCTGGCTGCGTTTACGGTTCTTTTTGCTTTTTCAGGATTTGCA
>NZ_JAHHPN010000889.1:0-1071 GCF_024606325.1 Endozoicomonas sp. ONNA1 | reverse complement strand
AAATTCATACATTAACAACACGCTCAAAAATGATGCTTCAATGGCAAAAGCATGGCATCGCCGGTTTGCTTCATCACACCAGGCGCTAATAAAAACAATCGTCACCGCAAAAGATAAAGATAAACTCCAGAAATGGTTGAAGCGTTTCACAAAGGATGAGTCATTAGTCAAGTCAGTCATGGATCGTCATGAGAGTATTTACTTTCCTGCTCTGTTCTTTTTCACTCTCACCAAACTGATGTCTGAATGTAAAACATTTAAATTAGAGACGAAAGCCACCCTCCCTGTTAATAGTCGGAATTACCCCTCTTCCTTGAGCCCCGATGGCCAACATGTGATGCGCGAAATTGACGATAAAACCCTGAAAATCTACGGCCAAAAGGGCGATGGATCATGGAAAGAAGAAGCCACTATCTCCCATGAAGACAGAGTCAACTCAGCCACATTCAGCATCGATAGCCGCTATATAGTGACCACAAGTGGCTATAAAAAAACAGCGAAAATTTATGGCAAGCAGGACGATGGGTCTTGGGCAGAAAAAGCCACCATTTTCTATGACTACTCCATCGTCTCTGTCTCCTTCAGCTCCGATAGCCGCCATTTGGTGACCCACAGTGACGATTACAAGGTGAAAATACACAGCCAGAAGGACGATGGGTCATGGGCAGAAAAAGCCACTATTTCCGATGATGACAATATCCTCTCAACCACCTTGAGTGCCGATGGCCGCTATTTGGTGACCGCCGGTTTAGACGGCAGGGCAAAAATCTATGGCAAGCAGGACGATGGGTCATGGATAGAAAAAGCCATTATTTACCATGATAAACATGTCTACTTAGCCACCTTCAGCGCCGATGACCGCTCTGTGGTGACCATCAGTCGCGATCAGAAGATGAAGATCCACGGCCTGGAGGCCAATGGTTCATGGGAAGAAAAAGCCACCATTTCCCCTATTAAAGACGTCAACTCAGCGACAATCAGCGCCGATAACCGCCATTTGGTGATTTCCGGTAAAGATGCCAGGGCGATAATCTACGGCAAGAAGGACGATGGATCATGGGAAGAAAAAGT
>NZ_JAHHPN010000888.1:0-3821 GCF_024606325.1 Endozoicomonas sp. ONNA1 | reverse complement strand
CGCAGAGTTAGAGTCGGTTTTTGAATGAAAGTTCAAAAAATGTTGTTAAGGGCAACTGAGAGAGTGTTTGTTTTTCAGCGCACGCAAAATGTCATCACTCATTGACAGCAAGCAATGAATGATTGCTTTGTAGTTCAGTGATTCTTACTGTGCAGTCGGTACTGGCGGTGACTACACGGCTGCCATCGGCGCTAAAGGTGGCGGATAAGACCGAGCCCTTATGGTAAATGCTGGCTTTTTCTAACCATGCCCCATCGTCTTGCTGACCAATGATTTTTGCACTCCCGTCCTTGCTGGCAGTCACTACATGGTGGCCATCAGGGCTGAAAGTGGCTGAAAAGACCCCGTTTTTGTGGACAATGCAGGCTTCTGGTTCCCATGATCCATTGGCTTTCCGGCCATAGATTTTTACTGTGCCATCTTCACTGGCCGTTACCACATAGCGGCTATCAGGGCTGAAGGCAGCTGAGTTGACATAGTGATTATGGACAATGTTTGCTTCTGGCTCCCATGAGCCGCAGGCTTTCAGGCCATAGATATTTACCCTGCTATCGTTACTGGCGGTCACCATATGGCGGCCATCGGGGCTGAAGGTGGCTGAGTTGATACTTTTTTCGTTGGGAATGCTAACTTTTACTTTCCATAATCCATCGGACTCCTGACTATAGATTTCCACCGTGTTATCACAACCGACGGTGACTACAAGGCGGCAATCGCTGCTGAGGGAGGCTGATTGGAGGTAATGATTATGAAAAAGAGTCGCTGTTAATTCCCATGATCCACCGGCCTTCTGGCTGTGGATTTTCGCAGTCATATCAGTACTGGCGGTCACCAGATGGCGGCCATCGGCACTGAAGATGGCTGATCTGGTCCAGTCATCATCGGAAATGCTGTCGAATGTTTCCCAGGATCCATCCGTTTTATGGCTATGGATTTTGGCCGAATCATCCAAAGCGGTGGTCACCAGCTGCTGGCCATCGGGGCTGAAGGTGGCTGAGTTGACCCAAAAGCTATGGGGAATGGTCGCTTCCAGTTCCCATGATTCATCAACCCCATGAACGTAGATTTTCGCCGTTAAATCGTCACTGGCGGTGACCAGACGGCGGCCATCGGTACTGAGGCTGGCGGAGTTCACGACGTCTTTTTCGTAAATAGTTGCTGTTGTAACTAATTTAAATGTTTCACATCCAGACATCATCTTAGTCTTGGTAAATAAAAGCAGAGCAGGTACATAAGCCCTCTCCGTTTTTCGATCTTTGAGCGAATTGACTAACGCCTGATCATCCGTGAACGACCCTAACCAATCATGGAGTTGATCATTGTTTTTTCTATTGATGGCTGTCCTGAGTTGACACTGGTGTGGTGAAGGAAATCGGCGATACCATGCTTTTGCCAGGGCATTATCTTCTTTGACAGCGGCGTGAAGACAGGTACACACCTGTTCTAAGCTGCGAATATCCCGAAGTTTCAAATAGCGAAAAATAATGGAAAAGGATAGTGGGGTTAAATCCAGCAATGACGATGTTTCCTTTTTTTTCATGCCATTTACAGTGACGGTCCTACCCCTGGTTGCACCCATTGGTGTTTGCAATCGAGCTTGTTTGGGTGGTGGTGAGTCTGAACCTTCAATACGGTTGTTATTATTATCTATTCCATGCATCCCTGAATTCTCCAAAGTGGGTATTTATCTTCGATCAGCGAGGACAGTCAATGTTGATGCTGTGAAGTTGGAGTCAGTTTTGGAAGGGAAGTTCATAAAATGTTGTTAAGGGCAACTTACGATGTGTCTGTCTTTCAGTGCACTCATAATGGCGTCAGTCAGTGACAGCAAACAATGAATCATTCTTCCCTCCACAGTTCAGTGATTATTGCAGTGAAATCCTCACTGGTGGTGACCACAAAACGGCAATTGTCGCTGAAGGTAGTTGAGAGGATCGGAGCATCATGGTTAATAGTGCCTTCTTTTTGCCATGATTGATCAACCTTTTGGCCATAGACTTTCGCCTGGCCACCCGTATCAGTGATCACCACGAAACGAGTATTGGCGCTGAAGACAGCCGAGCTGACTGGATGATTGTGGAGGATGATGGCTTCTTCTTCCCATGAACCATCGTCTCTCTGGCCAAAGATTCTTGCCGTTTTATCGTCACTGGCGGTCACCACATGGCGGCTATCGGCGCTGAAGGTGATTTTGTTGATTGAACCATCGTGTTCAATGGTGACTTGTGCTTCCCATGATCCATCGTCTTTCTGACGGTAGATTGTCGCTGTGTGATCGTCACTGGCAGTCAACAAATGGCATCCATCAGGGCTGAACGTGGCTGAATTGATCCGGTCATCATGGGGGGGGATGGTTTTTTCTTCCCAGCATCCATTTTCCTGCTTGCTGGTGATTTTCACCAGATTGTCTTCACCGACAGTCACCACATGGCGGCTATCGTTGCTGAAGGTGGCTGAAATGATTGGACCTTCATGAACAATGGTGATTTCTTCTTCCCATGATCCTTTGGTCTTATGGCCATATATTTTTGCTGTTTTATCGTCACTGACGGTCAGCACATAGCGGCTATCGGCGCTGAAGATGGCTGAGGTGACCCAGTCTTTATGGGAAATGCTGGCTTCCAGTTCCCATGATCCATCGTTTTTTTGGCCATAGATTAGCGCCGTGTAATCCTCACTGGCGGTCACAACATAGCGACCATTAGCGCTGAAGGTGGCCGAGATGATCGGACCATTGTGGCGGATGGTGACTTCTTCTTCCCATGATTTATCGTCCTTTTTGCCATAGATTTTTGCCGTGTTATCCTCACTGGCGGTGACTACATGACTGCCATCGGTACTAAAGGTGGCTGAGTTGACAACGCCAGTATGCTCAATATTGGCTTCTGGTTCCCATGATCCATCGTCCTTATGGGTGAAGATATTTACCGTGTTATCGTTGCAGGCGGTCACTGCATGGCAGCCATTAGCGCTGAAGGTGGCTGAGTTGACGTAACCGCTATGGCGGATTTTGGCTTCTGGTTTCCATGATCCATCGTCCCGCTTGCCACTGATTTGCACCAGGTTATCTTCAGCGACAGTCAACACATGGCTGCTATTGGAACTGAAGATGGCTGAATTGACCCGATCGTCATGGGTAATGATGGCTTTTGTCACTGGATGAATAATTTTTCGCAAGATATTTATATACGGTGAATCATCAGGTGTCTGGCTATTGTGCCAGCATAGTTGGACAAAATGGTACAGGGCTTCATGACTTGTTTCTGCTTTATCCCATTCGTTAATGGCTCTATCTGCACTCACTAAAGAATGACAACCGTTGTATTGACTCAATAGCTTATCAAAGTCGTTAAGTTTTTTTCTTATGACACCTAACTCGCCTCGACATGTAGGACAAGTTTTAACTTTTCGGGCTGACAGACCGATTTGAAGCCACTTGTTTAAACAATGCTCGTGAAAAAGGTGTTCACAGGGCGTTTTCACTATGTTTGCCGTGTGTGGAAAGCTCTCATGACATACTGCGCAATTTTCATCAGGAATCTGTGTGTTTTCCACTTTAAATGCATTATCTCTGAAAGCACTGATATTCATTGCTGTCTTGCCAGACACAACGGCGGAACTACTATTGCTGACACAGGAGGGTGCCTTCTCCATTCGAGTTCGCTTAGGTGGTGGCGAGTATGAACCTTCGGTGCCGAAGTAATTATTGATTCTATCCATCCTTCGTTCTCCGAAAGTGAGTATTTATCCTCGATTAGCAAGTACATTCATAAAAGATACAGTAAGTTAGAATGGGTTATGGAACGAAAGTTCATAACTTG
>NZ_JAHHPN010000887.1:0-3345 GCF_024606325.1 Endozoicomonas sp. ONNA1 | reverse complement strand
ATCCGAAGTTCGGGAGGCGTTGAGATCAGCCCCGGCATTGATCAGGAGTTTTACGCAGTCGGTACGGCCCTTCAGGGCAGCGATGAGCAGCGGGGTGGCACCATCCGACATGGCAGTGTTGAGATCAGCCCCGGCGTTGATCAGGACTTTTACGCAGTCGGTATTACCCTTCTGGGCTGCTATGAACAGCGGGGTGCCACCACCCTTAGTCCGAGGGTTGAGATCCGCCATGGCCTCGATCAGGACTTTCACGCAGTCGGTGTAATTTTCTTGTGCAGCGACGAACAGCGGTGTGTAGCCGTACTCAGTCCGGGCGTTGAGATTCGCCTTGGCTTCGATCAGGGCTTTCACACAGTCGGTATTGCCCCACTCGACTGCGGTTAACAGTGGGGTGCTGCCATCCGACAAGGCGGCGTTGAGATCAGCCCCGGCGTCGATCAGGATTTTCACGCAGTCGGTGTTATTTTCTTGGGCAGCTATGAGCAGCGCGGTGGCACCATCCGGCATGGCAGCGTTTATATCAGCCCCGGCCTTGATCAGGACCTTTACGCAGTCGGTATTGCCCTTCCGGGCTGCGACGTACAGTGGGGGGAGGCCATTCAACAAGGGGGCGTTGACATCAGCCCCGGCGTTGATCAGGACTTTTACGCAGTCGCTATTGCCCACCTGGACTGCTATGAAAAGTGGGGTGGCGCCATCCTGAGTCCGAGTGTTGAGATCGGCTCCGGCCTCGATCAGGACTTTCACGCAGTCGGTGTGATTTTCTTGTGCAGCGATGAACAGCGGTGTGTAGCCATCTTCACTACGGGCATTGAGATCTGCCTCGGCGTCGATCAGGAGTTTCACGATGTCGGTATTGCCCATCTCAGTCGCGATGGAGAGTGCGGTATCGCCATCCGAGAAGGCGGCGTTAGGCTCCGCCCCGGCGTTGATCAGGCGTTCGACGATGTCCTTGTGCCCCTGAATAGATGCCATCATCAAGGCAGTGGAATCATTATCCAAAACGACATTGACATTGACTCCCTCTGCCAGCGACAACTCCACCTGATCCAAATCCCCCTCAAAACAGGCAAGATAAAACGCCTGATCGGGGAAAAATGTATCCGGGTGAGACTCACCGGTGTACTCATTCAGCATAGGCATCGGGTCCTGCCGACACATTGCACAACGGCGAGAGCCAATGGGCTGATCAACAAAACACTTCGAAATACAATCCAGGTCGAATTGCTTGCCACAGCATTGGGTTTTGACGATCACAGGTACTGCATCATGATCATGGAAGTGAACCAGACAAATAGGGCAGGGATCAGTTTCCAGCGGTGCGTCAGTGTCCATGGGGACAGCGGGTCGAGCAATGCCATCCATGGATAGAACATCCGTGTTAGTCATATGACCTGCGCACTCTGAGCAGTGTCCATTATATAAATGTGGGCATGAGCTTTGTTCAAGTGATGCTCCTGTGTGGCCTGTCGAAATTTCTGTGGTGTTCATCGGGCATTCAGCGGGCTCACTGCTATCGGATAATGGTCGGAATTGACAAACGCCGTGACAGGGAGAGACGAAACAATTTAAATCCAAAGAATGCAGAGATTGTTGAGGGTCTCCGTTACCATCAGTAGAGTCAGGATAAAGGAAGCTATTGAAAGAGCCTGCCGGGCGGGCAGTGGTTTCCTGAGCATGCTGCCCCGATGACTCTGATGGTGGGGATTGCTGCCGGGCATTTCCAGAGCCGGGCACTGTAATGACGGCCGTCAGCGGGTGATCCTGACACAGCTCTTTCTGTGCTATCAGGTTAGACGACGATGAGTCGATATTCCAATAGCTTTTTAAAAGCCAACCGACAGCGACAACCACTTCCAGAGGCAACCATGAATAAGAGTTGGAGCTGGCTGGTGCACTTTTGGTGGTCAGGATCAGTTCGTGACCCACCAGAAGATGAGTGGCATAAAGCCATGGCCATGCAATGGATTCAATGATGGCCGGTTTTAGTTCGAAACCGTCTGGTTTGCCTTGTTTCTCATCAGGCGGTAAATCCGATCCTGCATAACCGTGTATGTGGGCAATGTCTGACAAGGTGTACGACAGTGTGTGCTGGTAAGGTTTTATAAAAACGTTCTGGTTTGGAGCATCTGCTTTCTGTTCAAACTCGACAACAAAACGTCTTGTCAACGGTTGAGCCTGACAGACGACGGACAATATCATTAGCAACAGTGGTGCTGCAAAGAGTGGGAGTTTAATCATTCTATCCCTGCATTCTGGCGTAGAGAGAGGAAGGATAGATCAAGGAAATAACGCAAGTTGCGCAGTTAACCGTTCTTT
This sequence comes from Endozoicomonas sp. ONNA1, assembly GCF_024606325.1. Lineage (NCBI taxonomy): Bacteria > Pseudomonadati > Pseudomonadota > Gammaproteobacteria > Oceanospirillales > Endozoicomonadaceae > Endozoicomonas > Endozoicomonas sp. ONNA1. Next base: position 1,026 of record NZ_JAHHPN010000887.1, on the reverse strand, counting down.
CAACTGCCCCGGAGAAGCATTCAAAAACTCAGAAGATGGGAACACCAGAAAGCCGTGTCTACAGGAGAAGATGACGCATTTCTTCTGATTCATCTACCGCCTCTACTCCCGACAGTGCCCCGGCATTGATCAGGAGGTTCACGCAGTCGGTATAGCCCAGCTCGGTTGCGATGGATATCGGGGTGTCGCCATTTGACAAGACGGCGTTGACATTCGCCCCGGCGTTGATCAGGAGTTGTACGCAGGTGGCATCGCCCATAAAGACTGCGCTGAGCAAAGGGGTGGCGCCTGTAGGAGTCGAGATGGCGTTAACATCTGCCTTGGCTATGATCAGTACTTTCACGCATTCGGTATAGCCCCTCAGAACAGCCATGAACAGCGGGGTGGTGCCATCCTTAACCCGAGCATTGACATCCGCCCCGGCGTCGATCAGGAGTTGCAAGGAGTTGGCATTGCCCATCATGGCTGCGAAGTACAGCGGGGTAGTGTCATCAGGCGTGGCGGCGTTGAAATCCGCCCCGGCGTCGATCAGGGCTTTCACGATGTTGACATGGTCCCACCGCGCTGCGACAAACAGCGAGGTGATGCCACCCGTAGTCCGGGCGTTGAGATCCGCCTTGGCTTTGATCAGGATTTTCACGCAGTCGGTATTGCCCATCTCGGCTGCGATGTACATCGAGGTGGCGCCATCCGACAGGGCGGCGTTAAGATCAGCCCCGGCGTTGATCAGGATTTTCACGCAGCCGGTGTTATTTTCCTGGGCAGCGATGAACAGCGGGGTGGCGCCATTCTCAGTCCGGCTGTTGAGATCCGCCCCAGCGTTGGTCAGGGCTTTCACGCAGTCGGTATTGCCTTCCGCAGCAGCGACAAACAGCGGGGTGGCGCCATTCGACAAGGCGGCGTTGGGATCAGCCCCGGCTTCGATCAGGGCTTTCACAATGTCGGTATGGCCCAGTTGGGCTGCCATATACAGCGAGGTGACGCCATCTTTAGTCCGGGCGTTGAGATCTACCTCGGTTTCGATCA
>NZ_JAHHPN010000885.1:0-2250 GCF_024606325.1 Endozoicomonas sp. ONNA1 | reverse complement strand
TTAATTTAGAGGTGTACCATATTTCGCCTATCAGCTGGCGCTGGCAACTCAGATTTTTTAAACCCGATTTACTTTTTGTTGAATCTGTCTGGAGAGGCTATAAAAACAGGTGGAAAAGAAAGATTGCAAACTATCCTGATAACGATTACTTCAGCCTTTATAAGCTTGTTGAATGGTGCAACAAGCGAAATATTCCGACCGTGTTCTGGAATAAAGAGGATCCTGTTCATTTTGATCGTTTTAGCAAAGCCACTCTTCCTTTTCGTTTTATATATACGACCGACTCCAACAGCCTTGATCGTTACCATGGGTTACCAGGCAAAGAAGCTTCCCTGATAAATGTACTACCATTTCCCGGAAAAGCTGATCCCTCTGGTGATCACAAACATCCTGCACGACAAGCCACTCCCCATATACGGCGACGGTAAACAAATCCGCGACTGGCTCTACGTAGAAGACCATGCCCGCGGAATTGAGTTGGTTCTTAATAAGGGTAAAGTTGGAGAAAATTACAATATCGGTGGTCACAACGAATGGCATAACATCGACATAGTTAAACTCGTCTGTGAGCTGATGAATGAAAGCTTTCAGCTTCCAGCTTCCAGCTTCCAGCTCAAACAACGCTTCCCCACAGCAAAGTCCGCAATCGCCGACAACTCAGAATCACTGATCAAAGTCCCCGTCAAATGCGATACCCATATCAGCATTGTGAGCTTTAACGGCATCTATCGTATCTTGCCGACACTCAGGAAGCAGCGGATTAGGTATGCCATTAGGAAACGAGCTGTCAGGTTCATTGTGAACTTTAATGATTTCTACCGGTACATTGGCAGAAATAAACCTGCTCTCAATCGCATCAATGACATGCCCGGCAGCCCCATTCCCACTGTTTATCACCAGTTTTAAAGGAGTGAAATTCCCAAGCTCAACAAAACCAAGAATTTTCTCTACATAATCATCAAGAACCGTCACCACACTATAAGCCCCCTCACAGCTTCCAGCCTCCAGCTTCCAGCTTCCAGCTTCAGCCCGCTCCTTAATCTCAAAAAGCCCGCTATCCCCACTAATCGGCTTAGCACCTTCACGAACAAGCTTCATCCCATTGTAATCAATAGGATTATGACTGGCAGTGACCTCAATGGCACCATCGACAGCAAGACTGAGTTGGAATACCATAGAAGTTGTCAAGAATGCGGGTGGAACACCTGTAATGAGCAAAACAGGTCATGCGTTCATTAAAGAAAGAATGCGATCTGAAGATGCTATTTACGGTGGAGAAATGAGTGCTCACCACTACTTCCGTGATTTTGCCTACTGCGACAGTGGCATGATTCCCTGGCTTCTGGTGGCTGAACTTATGTGTCGCAAAAAAATGAAATTATCAGAAATGGTTAAAGAACGGATTGCAGCTTACCCCTCTTCTGGTGAAATCAACAGTAAACTCTCCGATCCAAATGCAGCTATTGAAAGGATCCTGAGTGTTTATGAAAAAGATGCAAAATCTATTAACCATACCGATGGCATCAGCCTTGAGTTTGATAATTGGAGATTTAACCTTCGTCAATCCAATACAGAACCCGTCGTTCGACTCAATGTTGAAAGCCGAAACAACTTCGAATTAATGGAAAGAAAAACAAGAGAGGTTTTGGAAATTTTGCGCCAAGAACAACCATAAATCCTTGAAACAGGATTATTTATATCTTCCACAATTACGAGCACCTTTAACTGAAGCTAATTTTTGCTCAGTCAAAGCCTGCGCTCGATTGTTACAAATATTGCCCGGATTTTGTGGGCGATAGTTTCACTTCCTAAGTGTGAGGCAGCAAGGTTATTGACTTGTCATGTTTACCTCAGCCTTACATTCTTACACCCATTAATATTAAGTAAAAGCCATGCCCATCAATCAATATATTGTCGAGAATGCATCTCGACTCAATGATCTTGAAGACGACATCAGAACTCAATTAAAAGCCGGTGGCTCCGATCAGTTATTTGAACTGCTGGTATCTGAGTTGGCAAAAAACAGGCTCGTCACTGAGTGTCTCGCAAAAGAAAATAATCGCCTGACAAAACAGTTAAACGCACTCACCGTGCCTATGCCTGCGGCACTGGTAGATTTCAATAACAATGACTTCCCGGATGAGCTGCATGTCGATGCCAGAATGCCACTGTCCTGTGAAGATGGCTTTTACGTCATGGAATATGCGGGTTCAGATGCAATTCGCTGGACTGGGCCAGAAAACAGCTTTT
>NZ_JAHHPN010000884.1:0-5179 GCF_024606325.1 Endozoicomonas sp. ONNA1 | reverse complement strand
CAGCCTGATGAAGAAGCTGTAAAAGCAAAACCCACGGCCATTGGTGGCAAGCGCGTTATTGCTTCGGTCAATAAAAACCATCTGAGTACCCTTCAGTTCGTTCATCAGCAGCTGCAACAGGACACAGAACTGTCCGATGACGAAGTCCGGGAAAAACTAGCTATCTTTGAAGGTTACCTCGGTCTGGTTCCGGACAACAAAGATCACCTTGAAGCCCGTCACCAGGCCATTCAGCAGTACCTTGAACAGCTGGAACTTGAGATCGATCAACAATATCTTCAGTTTCAACAAGAGCAGGAAAAACAGAAAAGCCTTTTACAGAAACTTCAGCAGAGAATCGAACAAATTCCAAAGCTGGAACAACAAGTTCGTGATGCCATTGAAGATGCTAAAAAAGCTCGCAACGCTCAAACAGCAGCAAAGCTTGGTATTCGTGACTGGGATGAGAACCAACCACTGGAAGAACAAGTCAGGCTCATCGGAAAAAAAATGCATGAAATCATTCAGGCAGTGCCCGCAACATCTACCACAATAGAACAGCCTGGTGAAGATGATGTAGAAGCAAAACAGGCACCGATTGAGTTTGTTATTTCCCCGCGCGATGAGAAGGGTCCGAGAACCCGGCTTGATTACATTCAACAATTTCTGCAACAGATGCCAGACCCCATTGATGAGGAAGCCCGACTGGCTAAAGTTGAAACTCTGCTCGGCCTGGTGCCGAAAAACGAAGATGACCATGAAACCCGTCATCAGGCCATTAAGCAGCACCTTAAACAGCGAGGACTTGAGGCCGTTAAACGATATGTTGAGAATCAAAAGCCGGAAGAAAAGAAAACATGGGCACAGAATGCTCATCACCTGATCGATCTAAATCCATCGCTTGAAAAACAGGTCCTTCATGCCAGAGCAGAAGCCACAAACAATCGCAACGCAGAAATAGCAGCAGAGCTTGGTATTGATGACTGGGATAATACCCAGCTACCCTGGGAACAAGCCAGACTCATCAGGGAGAAAATTCGTAAATTCAAGCAATTGATTCCCGCAACAGGACAGCCTGATGAAGAAGCTGTAAGAGCAAGACCGGCAACCATTGGAAGCAAGCGCAGTATTACTTCGATCAATGAAGACGATCAAGCTGTCGCTCAGTTCATTCGACAGCAGCTGCAACAAGATGAAAAACTGGCCGAAGAGGAAGCCCGCAAAAAACTGGCTTTTTTTGAAAGTAAGCTCGACCTGATTCCGGAAAACAAAGATGACCTTGCAGCCCGTCATCAGAACCTGCGGGAACGCATCAGTCAGCAGTTCAGTGAGGCCTATGGACAACATCTTCTGACTCAACAAGAATTGGCAGGACGGAGAAGATGGTTAAATCATATTCAGGAAGAAGTCGAACGAATTCCAATACTGAGAAAAGAAGTTCGTGAAGCAGTAGCAGCAACCAGACAAGAGTGCTACGTTCAAATAGCAGCAGCGCTTGAAATTAATAACTGGGATGTTACCTGGCCACCCGAAAAACAAGCCAGACTTATCATAGAGAAAGTTCATGAAATCAAACGACAACCAGCCGCAACATCAATTACCGCAACATCAATTACCGCAACATCAATTACCGCAACATCAATTGCCACAACATCAATTGCTGCAACACCAGTTGCCGCAACACCGGTTGCTGCAACGTCAATCGCCGCAACATCAATTGCCGCAACATCAACTGCCCTAAAACCAGTTGTCGCAACAGATTCCTTAGAAGAGCAGCCTGGGGAAGAAGCTGTAAAAGAGGCACTGGCGACCATTGAAAGTAAGCTCGATATTACTCCAGACAATGAAAACGATCTGCATGCCCGCTTTCATTCCATTCAGCAGCAACTGGAACAAAATGAAGAACGAACCAATCGGATGATCCAGAATAATCTGGCTGACATTGAATTGAAGCTCGGTCTGGTCCCGGATAACGGAAAGACCCCTGAAGTCCGTCACCAAGCTATCATGGAATGTCTAAAGCAGCTGATAGCTCAGGTCGATCAGGCACATCATAAACTTACGACAATGGATGATGAACTTGAAATTCCGCATCAGAGAGTTGAGACATTGAGAGATCAAAAGGATTTTGAAGGCTCTTTCACCCCTTCCAAAAAAGGTGCTCTGGCAACGGTTCCCGGTATTGAGCAGGCTGAAGACACCACATCAGAAGACCTCACCCTTCTGGAATTAAAAGTGCGTGGCAAGCTCATAAGGATTAAAGTGCTGGAAAGAGAACTGGCTGACATGAGAACACCAGGCCACCCCATAGCCAGGTCTGAAGTACTTGAGACACTGAGTGACGTGGAAGAAGCCCTTGAGATGAGTGACCTTGATGAAAGCAATGATGTCCATCTTCGTCGCCAGAAAATTTCTGAACACATGCATGCATTCATCAGAGAAGCCAGACAGCGGATAGAGGAAGAGGCTCTGAACATACTGAAAGCCGTAGAAGAAATACTCACCATCGAAGTCAATGAAGAGGATGACAAAACTACGAGATTCATCAGGGTTCGTAAAATCCTTGACGACAATGATCTCCCGAATTACATGGCGGATAAGATAGACAGTACCCTTTGGGCAACTGGAGGCGAAACTCCGGACGAGAAGCACCTCAAACTCAAGAGGCTTCTTGCCCATCTTCACTATAAAGTCGAAGGCCCGGAACCGGATGAGCATGCCAGAGAACAACAGACAGAACAGCTGGCAGCATTAGAAGAAATACTCAACATCAAATCTGAAGAGAGTGAAAAAGCAGAAAGATTTGCCCGGGTTGTTAAAATACTTCGCTTCACTGATATCCCGGAATACACGCTGGATCAGATAGATCAAAGCCTCTGGAAAGAAGACAGCAAAGCACTCAGCGAATGGGGTCTTAAGCTCAGGAAGCTTCGTGCAAGTCTTGCCTACAAGATCGAAGATTCATACCTGGATAAGCAAGCCAGAAAACGACAGTCGAGGCTGCTTAATATCGTAGAAGACGAACTGGATATCGACATCATTGAAAACGTTACTGCCAAAGAAAAGGGCAAGGCTCTCACTGCCAAACTGGCTGACGAGCTGAAAGTAGAGTTTGAAGAGGGTGACCTGTCTTATCAGAAGGAGGCTCTGAAAGCCAAAGTTCAGACATTAATGGATGAAGTAGACGAAAGTTACGACGATGCAGATGCCAAACAAGCCAGAAACAATGAAGTGGCTCATCAACTCAACATTGAGGGCTATAAAGATGATGCCACTATCGAAAACCAGAACCGTCTGATTGAAGCAAAACTCAAACAACTGTTCAAAGAAATTCTCAATGCGGGTAAGCCCGACGTTCATTCGCGTATCGCAACCATTGAAAAAGAACTTGACATGCAAATGGCTCGCCTGGGACCTAAACCACGATACGTCCTTGATCGTGAGTTAGCCGTGGCCAGACGGGCAATTGAAGAAGCTGAAAGAGAGCTGTCTGGTGTTTATCACAAGCTTAAGAAGCTTCAAGGCAAACAACTGAAATTTGTGATTCATGACACGATCACCCCTATCTCGGAAGAAGGCGACACAGCTCTCAATCGGGCAATGAAACGAATTCAGACCGATTTGGGTCTACCCGCAGGTGATGAACAACCCCCCGAAGAGAGGTTAGAGGACATCAGTCATTTCCTGCAGCGATACGGTGCAGAAAGACTAGGTCATGCTGCTAACAAACTGAAAGCTGTCGTAAAAAATCTGCACATTCTGGTAAAAGAAGGTGATCTCGGATCATTGAAAGAAGCTTATAACTTTGCCATTAAAGTCTATTCATATGCTCACGGTTGGATCGAGCCCGATGCACGCGATAACGCATTAAATGAACTGACGTCAATCAGGAAAAAGTACACTCAGGTCACAGAATTCCTGCATGAGCACGTCAGGAAAACTATGGAAGTGACCCATACACAGCTTGAAGAGTTGAATGCACAAGAGAATCTGAATCGTAAAAAACAGGAGATTGAACATCCTGGATACATCGATGAGCAGGCTAAAACCGCGCATAACAAGGAAATGGCTGCGCTGGCTTCAGTCCTTGAGCAGAAACGTGAAGCTGTATCAAAAGCAGAAGAGGCTCTGACGGATCATCATAAAGCAGCTCTTGACGCCACTGAAAAAGCTCTGGGTCTTAAACCAGACGTTTCTGATACCCATGAACAACGGCTTAATGCCCTGAGAGAAAGACAGATAAAACTGGGCGGTGCTGATGGAACAGGCGGCAGGATCAAGATACTTCAGGAACAGGCCCGTCTTGAAGGCGAGATTAAAACCAGGAAAGCAGATATTGAGAGAATGGAGGAAGTCCTGAAGACTGCAGAGGAAGCCGTGAAAAATGACGGCGGTCCCTTCCAGTTCACGCCAGAACAGGAAAAAGCCCGGGGCGATATCCTCAAGTTCGTGCAGCAGCACCCTCTCAAACAACAAGCTCTGGAAGCCGCAATGGGCCTGACCGAAGCAGCAGTGAAGAATGGTAAGACAATACCATTCCTTACGACTTTCGATTTTGACGATGAATTTGCACCGATTCGCTTGCAGACAATAGTCGGAGACAATCTGAGTTTTGATCAGGCCTGCCGGATTGTGGAAGTCTTCAAGAGTTTGAAGAGGAACTTCCCGGTCTACCCTTTCGAGCCTTTAGAAGGTCAGCCTCAGAATGTCCTGACAAAAATCGAGGGGCTGGTGAACAGGGCCAGAAATGAGATAAAAACCGCGGCTCAACAATACGACGATGAAATACACGGCATGGGCCTGAAAGCCATTCACTACATTGAGCATGAATCCATTGACCTGAAGGGTTTCACGGAATACTTTACTACCCGTTCTGCCACTGGTAGAAAGATTATCGCCCTGCTGGGTGAAGGTCTGATTAGCAAGGTTGAACTTGAGAACTACATAAAAGCCGTCAGAGGTATCGACGGTTATCAGCCAGTGGAAGAATTTGAACACTTCCTTGGCTACAAACACGGCATTAATGTGGCTCAATTCAGTGCTGTTGTCCAGATGCTCTCCGACAGGGGTACTGAAGAATTCATGCAGGGTGCCTTTACTACTTTGACCGCAACCGGCCCGGCGGGTATGAAAGAGTCTGTTGAAGGCATGAAAGAATACGCAGCTGCGGTCATCGCCAACTACGTTCTTGACGATATTG
>NZ_JAHHPN010000883.1:0-1095 GCF_024606325.1 Endozoicomonas sp. ONNA1 | reverse complement strand
CAGAGAACCAGGCAGAAAAACACCTCCTGAAGAAGCCCGGCCAGAACGATTAACAAGCCTTGACGCGCGGTGTTCAGAAGGTATGAAAACCGTACTGGACGAACTGTTTAATAGCATTAAAGAACAACCGACCAAAATACAGAAGCCTTTACAGAAAATAAAAAACGCCAAAGACCTGGAGCAACGAATTAAGGCGATCGCGGACTATTGCCGAGAGTTTTCCGGTAAAGCTAAACCAGCGAGCCATAAGAATTTCTTTAAATTTCTAGTCAAACAACGGCAAGGAAGCTGTCGTCATCGTGCGCCTGTTTTTGTTGCTGTTTGTCGTTATTTCGGGATTCCATCCCGGGTAGTGAATAGCTTTATCCACAGCTTTGCTGAATATTACGACGATAAAGACCAAACCTGGAAGTCAGTCGATCTCGGCGGTGCGCCCACCAACAGAAGAAAAATAGAATTTGACGGCCAGTACACCACAAATGTCAGTAGTTCCAGAACTTCGAGGGCAAAGCGAATAACCGAAGGTTTGGGATCACTCCCTTCCAGTATTTCTGCCATTAAACGCAACCATCGGTTAGCAGCTGAGTCGCTCTGACCAGTCATTTTTGGATGGAGTAACTTGAGTTGCTCAGTAACCTGCTCTCCATCACTGTCGGACAATATTTGCTTCACCGCTTCCGATATCGGTTCAAGTGGCTCCTTGTCATAGCCCGATGCTTCTTTCCCCAGCGACACGATTATTGAGACGGCCATGGAAAAACTGGCTAAATCTTTTTCCTCCCATAGGTTCTTGACTATTTTGGAAATAATTAGCCTGGTATCTGGCAATGCGCTGTTTTTCTCAAGGGCTTTGTTCAGTTCCCCGAGGCTCATGTTACAGGCCTTAGCCAGAGTTTGCTGTTGCGGCAAATCAGCACCTTTCATGAGATCTTTCAGGAAAGCCTTATGCTTCTTTATCTCAGTGCTGGAACTGCTGACATTTCTGCTTGGCTGGAAGACACCGTCTATTTCTCTTCTTTTGACGGGCGCACCGCTGAGATCCACTGACTTCCAGGTTTGGCTCTTATCATCGTAATATTCAGCAAAGCTGTGGAT
>NZ_JAHHPN010000882.1:0-1747 GCF_024606325.1 Endozoicomonas sp. ONNA1 | reverse complement strand
GGTTGGCATTGACGGAACAAGGTTTCAAACTTTTCCAAAGATGGAATACCCAACTCTTCTGACAGGAAATCCGACAAATAGCCCACTCTTTCAGGCCGAAGCCCGGAGTCCCTGTAGAGATCAACCAGACGATCAAGCAAGGATGCTGAGGCTACTGCGTCTGCGGGCGTGACCGGATGGTTCCCATTCCCATCCGGTGGCGGTGGTTCATCATCGTTATCATGGTTCCTCCCCTCTGGGCTGGCAGTTCGTTTAATTCTGTTGCTGCTTTGTTCTGCTGTTTGTTCAGAGGGGGAAGCCGGGGGGTGTTGGGACTGGGGCTCCCCGCTATTTCCCTCTGCGCCAGAAGCCGCCGTTATGACTGTTGCAAACTCTGTTGAAGGAAGTGATGTATCTGGCTGGAACGCATTTCGTGCTTCTGGCAACAAAGCCGGTGGGTTTCTGTTTGTTTGATGTTTAAAAAAAGGGGGTACACGACCAGAAAAGTATGAGTGGACAGCGTGCCCCTGAAACTCCCGGTTTAAATAGGTCAGCACATTGTTAATTAACTCGGGTCGCTGTTGAACAAACTGGTAAAGTGAGCCGGGGTCGCGCAGAATCTGCTCTCTTACCCTCGCTCTAAGGCTTTTTGGTGTGGATGATGAACTGAACCCTGAGAGCATTCCGTGCCATTGATAGAGATTAAATGGCGCATTGGCCACTGTGTTTACAAACAGAGTGGCCAGATTGATATGCTCACTTTCTACAAGGGTGCCAATGTCTGGTCCGTCCCAAACGGCATAATGATCCTTGATATTAAAAGGGGCATCAGCGAACTGCATTAACAGTACCGGGTCTCCTGCTCCCCAGAAATGATATTTCCGATGTCTGTCGTTGCGGGCTATGAATAGAGAAGACTTCGACCAGACCGGATAGGTGTCATTGCCGGGAGATGCCTTTTCCAATGCCCAGAGGTTGAAGTACTTCCCGGTGATGAGTGTTGGACTGGGTGTTATCGGAGTCTCAGGAATACCTGGTTGATAAAGCCACCTTTGATCCGACAACTGGTAAAGCCAGTGATTATGGTGGCAGAAGTGTATTTTTTCTTTTTCAGCTGTCCTGCCTTTATCAGGTTCGGCAAACAACTCACCATGGGAAGAAAGGCAATGAATAGCCTGATTGACCCGCTTGATGAAGCTACTGTCCAAAGCGGTTTGTCCGTCAGTGCTGATGATTTCTTTTTTGGCCAGTTCGGGCAGTAGCCACTGTTTTTCGTGATTCAGCGGAAAATTAATAAGGACACTCTGACACTTTTTATTATTGGTCAGTGGATGAGTCTGGCAGATAATGGCCTGCAGGCGATTGTGGTGACTTTCTCGCCAGGGGCGCAGAAAAAGGGTGCTGGTATGGGTGTCATTCAGCAGTGCCCATAGTGATAGCCAGACAGACAATGAATCACCATCAACTGCCTGCGTCTCTGGTGATGATGTTGAGGGTGAGGCAGTGATCTGCCATACAGGATGATGGTCGATACAACCAGTTTGCACTGATAAGCGGCCTTTCAGTAAAGCGTGGTCGATCATCACCGGGTGAGGATTGCAGTCGGGGGCATCACCAAAAGCCCGTGATAGTGATGGTATGCCCCGACTGAAAGAAGGGTAGGGTACGATTGAAGGAGGAAGTAGTTTTGCCAACAGAAACCAGCGCAGGTGACTCCACCATTGATTCTTGAAAAAAAGGGATAACTTTTCGGGTGTACCAACGTCGT
>NZ_JAHHPN010000881.1:0-2805 GCF_024606325.1 Endozoicomonas sp. ONNA1 | reverse complement strand
CGGTGATTGTCCGCAGTTCTGGCATCAATGAAGACAACTACGGCGATGCCCAGGCGGGTAAATACCGCTCTGAAGTTCAGGGAGATGACGATGTTTTGCGTACCTGCCTGAAGGTCATGGCCTCAGGTTACCGGCCTGAAGTCTGCTCCGAAGGAATACCGCAGCCCATGGCGTTGATTATCCAACATTGCGTGGATTGCCAATATGGCGGGGTCGCCATGAGCTTTCGATCCTTTGAGGATAATACCATCAGGTCTGAGTTCACACGCGGTCAGCCAAGGGGGATAGTGGCAGGGCAGTCGGGTAACACGCCCCACCGCATCGATATTGCTCGCAAAGAAGGAGCCGAAAACGTTCAATACTTTCCCGGAACGATTTCAAGTCACTTCATTCTGCATAAAAACATCGATAATAGCGGCTATTCGGAAAGAATAATTTATGATGGAGATGCTCCATCAAACGACGATGGTCAACAGATTGGTAATAGCATAGTTTCAAAACTCACGGAGATGGTGGCAAAGCTGGAAGACCTATTGCTCTGCCCCGTGGATGTAGAGTTTGCAATCGATCATCAGGAGCGCCTGTTCCTGTTGCAGGTGCGCCCTATAACCCAACTCCCTGGCGACATGGTTTTTACCATGCCCATACCCGAAAACAGTCTGGCCAGTGGTGAGGGCATCAGCGAAGGCTATTGTACCGGACCACTCTGGCTGGCCAAAAAACAACACGTAGGCTTTATGCCAGAGGGAGCCATTCTCCTGGCCCAACATGCTGAAGACTGGATGCTTGTGCCTGAATGTCTCGATCGGACTGGAGGTGTTGTCTTCGCCTCAGGTGCATTCAATGACCACGTGGCCATCCTTATGAGACAGAAAAAAATACCCTTGATGCTGACCAATGAAGAGTTTGCGACCCTGGCCGCCCGGGATGGCCATCAGGCGACACTGGCCTGCGCCCGCTTCAAAGGTGAGCCCGGAGCTTTCATTGTTGCCGGTGACATTAGCGAAAAACTGGTCAGTCACAGAAGCCTGTCTTCTGCTGTTTCTGATGTGCCGTTAGTAAAAGCCATCCCGTTACCGGATGATTTGTCCCCCCCTGAAGGTACATTCAGTCATGTCACCAGCAGTTTTGAATGGCTGACGGGTCAAAATGCCCGTTTGTTGGCATTCTTTGTCCCCGGCCGGGGCCTGGATTGTCTGGCAAACCCCATAAAACTTTGCATGTCGCCACAACGATTAAAGCTATTGGCAGAGACCAGTGACAACATTAATCGGCTGATTCATGGGGCTGAAGCAATGCTGGAGGGTTACCGGGCCTTCTTGCAGCTGGCAGGTGACAAGGATTCACACAAGATCCAGCCATTGCAGGATGAATTGCAGCAGCTAATCAACCGGTTCGCGACGCTGAAAGACACCATCCGATCAGGGTTAAAAACGATCAGCCTTTCCCTGCAATCTGATGAAGAAGAGCAGGTATCCACAGGCGCTTTTCGTCAGTGGGTGGCTAACTGCCATCAGCTACAGTCCTCCCTTCAAGCACTTAACCCCTTGGAGGCTGAGCAGGTGCGGAGTATCCATGAGCTGATTTTTGCCTTGCATCAGCGCTTTGTAGAGGCATTGGCACCGGTCGCTCTGGCTTCGGCACAGGGCAGGATATCTATGGAAAAGAAGATCAACTATGTCGATTGCACGACCCCGGATGCAGAAGCACCGCTCTTAAGGCCGTCCGGCAAAGCATCCATCCAACGATCAGGGCGAAAAGGGACTGTGCTTAGTATGGATGATGCCTTGATTGTTAACCTGAGGCTTGGGTTTCATGTGGCCGTTGTTGAGCTATTCAGAGACGCAGAGGCGGGGAAAGGACATACTCTGCGGCTGAAATTCTCTGACAGATTTGGTAAACCTGATGGCAGTGATAACCCCGGTGCTTTAAAACGTATGTGGTTTCTGGTGCAGTTACTGAAAGCGATCGGACTGAATAAAGATGCCGGTACCATGAAGGTCAGTTTTAACGCCATAGCTGGAGACATGATCGTCGAATGGGCCAGAATGACATCACCTGAAACCATGCAGGAAGGTTTTGAAAAACTGATGACAGCGTTACTTGCTGTTCGTGACATGGATCTTGACTTGAAGGGCAGAGCTATTTTTGAAGGAGATGAAGGAGAACAGTGGAACTTTAACTTGTTGGCACAACGCCTCGATAGTGATGCGCTTACTGAAACTGACAGATTTTCCTTTCAGCATAACCTTTTCTTAATAGCCAGTGATATCCAGCATGACAAAACTCCCCTTTACTATCAGTTATTAAGCCATTACCAACAACAGTTTATTGATCAGTGTCGAAAGTTAGCTTTATTGGTGTATCCTGCGTCAGTGCTAATGAGTGATGATATTGGCGAAAACATCCGCAGGGAACTCTTACATCATATTTTATTATCAAGCCACTTTAACATTACTCCATTGGTTGAGGATGTTTATCGCTATTTGAGAAATGAATACTTTATTATTAACCCGGCTTTTGCTTACAAGCTGAGGTTTCATGTTCCGCCGGGTCAGTCGTTTCCGGGTCATAGAGAAGAGATCAAAAAACATCTGCTGAAGCATGGGCTGGAATATGCCAGCCAGCGGGTTCGGGATGATAAAGAACTTGTATCAGCAGCTGTTAAATTGCGTCCGGATGACTTGAAGTATGCTAGTGAAGAACTGAAGAATGATAGAAAGATCGTTATGTCCGTCGTGACTCAATCTGGCATTGGCTTGCAATATGCCAGCGAGGAAATGCAGGATGATGATGAAGTTGTAA
>NZ_JAHHPN010000880.1:0-1277 GCF_024606325.1 Endozoicomonas sp. ONNA1 | reverse complement strand
GTTCGGCTTATTCTCATACAAAAAAGATTGAACCTGATTGGTAGCAGACGATGGAAGACTCTTCTGTATCTGATGACCTGATGCTGATATCCCCGCTTTTCTTTTTTCTACCAGTATCCACTTATACCAGCCTCTGGGGTGCTCCAGAGGGTACAGCTATATTCAAGTTTCTGGAGAAGGAAACCGGCATAGAAACAGGTATTAGTGAGAAAACCCTGAGAAAATATTTCCTTGGATCGCCAAAGAAAGCACCCACCAACTCTGTGAAGGCCAAGCTTGAACGTTGGTTACACAATCTTGGCAACTCCGGCCTTATGAAAGAGTGGATATATCCGAGAATACCTTCTTTCTGGTACTTGCTTTCTGACTCATGATAAGCCTTCAGAAACAGATCCAGCCTTTCTTCACTTAGAGCAATGGATGAATTGGAAAGCTCGATATTGAAAGCTGTGATCTTTTGGGCTGGTCCTTCTTCCTTGTCTGAGTTTAAAGGTAACCTTGACTTCTTTGCTGCGCCTTTCACCTGAGCCAGGGCATCTTCAGCTTCTTTCAGAGACTGCGTCGAAATAATGATGTCGTCAACATAAACACTGACCGTCGTTTTTTTGCCTTGCTCAACTCATGGAGTACTGTGCCCAATTTGCTGTAACGCAGGCAGATTGATGCAAGTATTGGGGACTGTACAAAGCCATAAGGCAGAATGTAGGCTGAACCATCTGTATTGGGTGCCGGTACAGTTGAGGCAATGGCTATCTCTCTGGCACGCTCATAACCTATGCGTGGCTTCAATGAGCGGGTAATACGGCTTCTGTTAATGGATGAGAAAAACTGACGAATATCAAGATGAACAAAGAACTGGCCAGAGGTATGAGACCTCATAGCTTCAACATGGCCACCCTGTCGGAGATGATAATAATAATCGGGAGCGGACCAACACCCCTCTACAAACCTTTTTATGACTCTGCCACCCCATCATCATCGTTGTCACGGCCTTTATCCCCACGACCGGCGAAAGTACTCAGTGCTTTACGCAAACTCTTCAGAATGCCGCAATAATCCACAATCAGGCCGTTGCTCTTGCCCTCTGCAACCCGATTAGCACGGGCAATTGCCTGCATCAAAGTATGAGCCTTCAGTGGCTTGTCGAGGTAGAGCGTTGAAAGCGTTGGCACATCAAAACCGGTGAGCCACATAGCGCAAACGATGGCGACCCGAAAAGGGTGATCCTTCTTCTTGAAAGCATCTTCCATACCGAGGCGTTTGCCATTGTCCAGAGC
>NZ_JAHHPN010000879.1:0-2619 GCF_024606325.1 Endozoicomonas sp. ONNA1 | reverse complement strand
ATTTGACGAAGAAGCAGGAATTTTTAGACCAATTTATTGCAACCGCAGTAGGACACCCTTAAGTCCGACGGGCTGCTAGCCCAGTGATGACCTGCTGTATTAGTCAGTTGATCGAGGTGGAGTGTTTTAACAGAGACGAGATCTTAAAGAGGTGGGTTAATCAACTCAGTGACAGAATCAAATCTGCCTATTTATTCTATAAACTGAAGTCTCATTCAAACGATCGTTGACGGAAGAGGCCTCACTTCGCCCCAAAAGCAGCGATAGTCCTCCGGGTTCAGCCCTAATGCCCTGAGGTAATCAATGGTTTTAAGCTTAACCTCCTCTGCCGTATAATCTTTGCTGGATTGAATATCTTCAGGAACGGGCTGTAAAGGAATTTTATCTTTTCTGCACCGATGAATATATTGAAACCACGCGTGTAAAAATTGGTTAATCAACTTAATTTCCTGTACCGTTTTCGGGCAACGGAAAAAACGAAATTCCAACGTTGAAAGCTCCTTTACTTTGCTTGCTCCAGTAATATGCAATAAAGACATTGCGATATACTTTTCCATATAATCATCACCAATGCCACTAAATAACCATTGTATGGTCGTCATATGAACAAGCTGGCTATAAAAGTGCGCAAATTGCTTAAGCTTGTCTTTTTTTTCCGAATCAGTATTACCTTTTTGGTTTAACGGTTCTGTATTACCTTCTTCTATTTTTCTATTATATCGGTCAATGAGAACATTTAACCGCTTTACGGCAAATGGTTTTATGTCTGAATTGTAATCAGCAAATGTTTTATACCACTCAGCTTCATCATACTGCACGATGCGAGCATTATTTCCAAACGCCCTCAGCAAAAAAGGGTTTCGTTGGATCTCAGACTCCATCGCCAACAGTACACTGGCATCACCCTGAGTGGCACTTAATACATCGACGTGTTTATGACCGGAGCTGTAACCAATCAGCCCATCCTTGCGCATTGAATCAATAACTTCAATCACCTTCTCAAAAGACAGTTCCGCAAGTTGATCATCAGAATGATAAGGCGTGCAGTTTATTTCAAACCAGCTTATTGTGTCGTAAAAAGGAACTACGGTAAAGTTACTATAAAATCCATAACGTGCACCAAATTTTCTAGCGGGAACCTGATGAGCTAACTCCTTTTTTCCGAGTCGATATAAAAAAATCTTAACAAGCTTTCCTCGTGGAACAGAAAATGAATTTCTTACATCATATTCGAGTTCCTCACCAAATTTAAGATTTAATCGATTTTTTGGTGTCGCCTCACTGCCAACCGGTAAAGAGAAGCCTTCAAACAGGGCATTAACAATACCATCACAACGCCCGGAGAAAATAATATCCATAACATCTCGATTAAAATGCTCTCTTATACCATTTCTGTTTCTGCGCAAAGCAATGGTTAACAAATTTTTGGTGGGATATGATGAGTCAGCACTGTCAATGATTTCCTTCCTGAATTTGACGGCAAAATTAAAAACAAGAACTAGCTCAGAAAAAAGGCCTCTTTCGGAAAGTAGAATTTGAAAAAATGGAAATATATCGTTCAGCAATTGTCCATAGGTGAATTCATATTTAAGGTATAGAAAATATTTAACTACTGGAGCAACATCATTCGGTACGTTCTCTTTTTTATTGAGATAATCAAGCAATATGTCCCCCAGACTATAAACTAATCTACAACTCTTTAGTTTCGATTCCGCTTCAGCCCGTTCGGTAAAAATCGCATGCAGGAAAGTCTCTATCTCTTCAACCCGCATCTGGCTGATGGTTTGACCAGCCACATATTTATCGGGACTGCCTTCAGCAGTAAAACACCGATCACGGACCAGGCCCTCCTGGAATAAAATAAAATCGACAAAAATTTCTGTAATTTCGTCTCTTTCATCATCTTTATAGTCTTCTCTTGCGATTTTGTGGTATCTCAGCGAATAAATAAGGTTTTCAACGATATTTTGAATACGTTCCGCCACTTCTCCAGCGGTGAACGTCTCCCTCATTCTGCCAATAGCTACCTCTTCGAACTCAGAGCCTTCAGTAGTAAACGAACGGGAAATTTTTCGCTCGGTAATAGACTGATTGAGCATCTGATGACTGAAACCTGGCGCAATAAAACCAGGCGCTGATATTTGCTTTGCCAGTGTAGAGTATTTATCTTCAACCCGTCGTTTTTTTGAAAAACTTTTAACTTTTGCCTGCCCTGAATCATGACTTCCATCGACATTTTTTTCAGCAAGACTGCTCTTATGAAGTCCGTAAGCATCTGTACCGGTAGTGTTTATATTCATAAATCCCTCTATTGAATATATTTAATTATTTTGATCTCAAACCTGCTTCACGGAATATCCCGTACTTCGCCCCAAAAACAGCGATAATCCTCCGGATTCAGTCCTAATTTTCTGAGGTAATCAATGGTATTAGCTTGAACTTCCTCTGCCGTATACTCTTTGCAGGATCGGATATTTTCAGGGACAGGCTGCAAAGGGGTCATATCCTTTCTGCACTGATGAAGGTATTGAAACAAGACTTGCAAAAATTGGTTAATCAACTTGATTTCCTGTACCGTTTTCGGACAACGGAAAAAACGAAATTCCAGCGTTGATAATT
>NZ_JAHHPN010000878.1:0-1822 GCF_024606325.1 Endozoicomonas sp. ONNA1 | reverse complement strand
TAGCGCTTCAAAGAGTATCTGGATGCCTTCTTTGGTGATGTCATGGGTTTTTAGTCCAAGGCAGGCTTCAAGCAGTCGTTTTAACGATTGAGAGGAATGCTCTTTGCCGAGTTTATGCAGAGCGCTCAACGAGGGAAACAGGTTGAATACTGCTTCGGCATGACTCGCGTCCAGAAAACGCAGCTGATCTTCCTTTGTCAGGGGTTGCAGGATTTCCCAGTAGAGTCTTTTCATGTAGTCGTGTTTCAAGACTCCCGATAATGGTTGTAACCGGGCCGAGTACTGATCCCATAAGCTTTTATCCGGCAATGACTTCAGCCGCTTGACAAAGTAGACAAAACGCGCCCTCAATTCATTGGAAGAAAACAGAATCATTGACTTATTTAACAGGTGCAAAGGCACAGCTTTACCCGAGTAACGCCACAAAAAATCCCGGTCCTGTCGATTAGCCCGGAGGTAGTGCTCGATACCTTTTCCCCCATAAGAAGACAGAAGCTTTATTAATGATTCCAGCATCGGAACGGCTTGAGTCTTTTCAAGGAGTTGGTGAAATTGCTTTAAAGCAGCCCAGTTCAGTGACCAGTCAGGCTTAGAGGTGGAAAGGTAAAGTGCAACTGTTTTTGTCTGGAGATTGTATTTGTCGTCCTCTTCATCCTCTAAGTCGCTATCATTTTCAGTAAATTCTGTAAAAAGCCACTGTTTCAGTTGTGTTTCCTGCTGTTGCAGCACCTCAGTAGCAGGTAGCCCTTCTGACTTCCAGAGTCTGGTTATAATTTCCAGAAGCAGATCACTGGATGCCCCACCGCAACGTGTCCAGCCCATCACTTTTTTCACTGTCTCGTGTTTGGGCAGTCCCCGGCCATGATTTACGGACGAGAAAGCGCGGAACCGCTCCATACTGAACTTGCCATCCTCGTCTTTCCATTCCGGCCAGCTCAGCACCTCTTTGACCTGCTTATATTTGAGCACGCCCTGACCGTTATTTATAGAAGAAAAGGCGCGGAACAACTTCATATTGAACTCACCATTTTTGTTTTTCCATTCCGGCCAGCCCAGCACCTCTTTCACTACCTCATGTTTGAGCTTGCCTTTGCTGCTATTCATCATGGACGAAAAGGCGCGAAAACGCTCCATATTGAACTCTCCATCCTCGTCTTGCCATTCCGGCCAGCCCAGTACCTCTTTCACTCTCTCGTGTCTTAGTATGCCTTTGTTATGATTCATGGACGAGAAAGATCGGAACCGCTCTATACTGAACTCACCATCCTTGTCTTTCCATTCCGGCCAGCCCATCATCTCTTTTACTTCTATATGCCGGGGCGTGCCTTTGCTATTATTCATGGAGGAAAAACAGCGGAGCAGCTCCATACTGAAATCACCATCATTGTTTTTCCATTCCGGCCAGTTCAGCACTGTTTTCACTTCCTCATGTTTTAGCAAGCCTCTGCAATTATTCATGGACGAGAAAGCGCGGAACAGTTCAATATTGAACTCGCCATCCTTGTCTTTCCATTCCAGCCAGCTCAGCACTTCTTTCACTTCCTCATGTTTGGGCATGCCTTTGCTACTATTCATGGAAGAGAAAGCGCGGAAAAGCTCCATACCAAACTTGCCATCCTTATCTTTCCATTCCGGCCAGCCCAGCACCTCCTTCACGTCGTCGTGTTTGAGTGTGCCTCTGCCACTGTTCATGGACGAGAATGCGCGAAACAGCAATATATTGAACTCGTTATCCTTGTCTTTCCATTCCGGCCAGCCCAGCACTTCTTTCACATCCTCATGGTTGAGCATGCCCTTGCCACTGTTCATGGACGAGAAGGAG
>NZ_JAHHPN010000877.1:0-2636 GCF_024606325.1 Endozoicomonas sp. ONNA1 | reverse complement strand
TGTGACTTGACCGTGGTCGGTGAAGATGGCCAGCCGAAGCCATGCGGAAAGGTCTGGAAGAATACTCAAGCCCTTAAGGATCACAAAAGAAGAGGCCACTCCAAACAATCAACCTGTGACGTGACTGTCGTTCGGAAGGATGGCCAGCCGCGGCCATGCGGAAAAGTCTGCAAGAATGCTCGAGTCCTGTCATATCACAAAAGAATGCATCGAAAACGCAAGTCTCCTGTTGTGGACCAGAACGATTACCTCAGTCCTTGATCTGACAACCGCCGTTTCATAAGGTTTTCTTGATCTATCCTTGCTCTGTAAAAGCCAGAATGCAGGGATAGAATTATTAAACACTCACTCTTTGCGGCACTACGTTTGCTGTTACTGACGTTGTCTGTCGCCTGTCAGGCCGAACCGTTGACAGAACGTTTTATTGTCGACACCAAAGACACTCATCTATGCTCTAACCCTTATTCATGGGCATCTTTAGAAGTGTTTGCCGCTGTCGGTTCGCTTTTAAAAAACTATTGGAACCCCCATTCACCGTCGTTTAACTGGATGGAACTACGGGGGGCGAGTCAGGATCACCCGTTTGCGATCACTACTATGATGCCTGGTTCTGGAAACAACCAACAACCCAGCCTGCCATCAGAATCATCCGGGCAGGAAGCCCGGGAGGCCCTCCCCCAACCTATAGGCTTTTTCACTAGCCGACTGTATTCTGACTCTGGTGGGGATGGCGGAGGCCCTGAACAACATCCACATACTTTAGGTTTAAATTGTTTCGTCCATCCCTGTCATGGCACTTGTCAATTCCGGCAGTCTTCCGATTTATCCGAAAGCAGAGCGCCGGATTGTGAAGAAAGTTCGACAGATCACACATTAGCATCACCCGGGCAAAGCTCATGCCCTCATTTGGCCGATAGATACTGCTCTATTTGCAACCCTGTTAACGGGGTTGCCTCAGACGGGATCGGCATAGACTCAGTGGTTGCAGGGACAATCGATAAAAAAGTCCCCGCCAGGAAAGCCATTTGCAACTTGATCATATTCGGGGAGGATGGCCGACTGCTGCAATGCGGGAAGGTCTTCAAGACTGCGAAATCATTTTCGGTTCACAAAAGCAACTACCACACCGGGCAAAAAACCTGTGACCTGACTGTGGTCGCAGAGGATGGTCAACTGCAGCCGTGCGGGACGCTCTGCAAGAATGCTAACGCCCTGTCGTACCACAAAAGCAGAGACCACACGAGTCAACAAACCTGTGATGTGCCCGTGATCGGCAGCGATGGTCTGCAACGGCCCTGCGGGAAGACCTGCAGAAATGCCGTAGCTTTGTACGTTCACAGAAGCGGACAACACACCGGGAAAAAGACCTGTGACTTGACAGTAATCGTGGAGGATGGCCAGCCGCGGCCATGCGGAAAGGTCTGCAGAAATGCCGCAGCTCTGTACATTCACAAAAGCGGACAGCACACCGGGCAAAAAGCCTGTAATGTAGCCGTAATCGGTGAGGATGATCAGTCTCGGCCATGCGGAAGGGTCTGCAAGAATTTTCAAACCCTGTTGAATCACAGAAAAAGAGACCACGGCAGGCGGCAAACCTGTAATGTGTCCGTGACCGGTAAAGATGGTCTGCAACGGCCCTGCGGAAGGGTCTTCAAGACTGCCAACAGCTTGTCGGCTCACAAAAGTGGGTACCACAGCGTGCAACAAACCTGTGACATGACCATGACCGGGGAGGATGGTCAGTCGCGGCCATGCGGAAAGATCTGCAAGAATCTTCAAACCCTGTCGAATCATAAAATCAGAGACCACACCGGGCAACAAATCTGTGACGTGACCGTGGTTGGGGAGGATGGCCAGCCGAAGCCATGCGAAGAAGTCTGCAAGAATGCTAAAGCCCTTTCGTATCACAAAAGAAGAAACCACACCGGGGAACGAACCTGTGACGTGAACGTGATTGGGGAGGATGGTCAGTCGCGGCCGTGCGGGACGGTCTGTAAGAATGCTCACGCCCTGTCGAATCACAAAACCGGATACCACAGCAAACAAAAAAACTGTGACGTGACCGTGGTTCGCAAGGATGGCCAGCCGCAGCCATGCGGGAAAGCCTGCAAGAATACTAAAGCCCTTTTGAATCACAAAAGAATGCATCTAAAACGCAAGTCTCCTGTTGTGGATCTGAACGATGACCTCAGTCCCTGATCTGACAACCGCCGTTTCATGCTGTTTTCTTGATCTATCTTTGCTCTGAACAAATCAGCATGCAGGGATAGAATTATTCAATACTCAATCTTTGTGGCACCGCGGTTGCTGTTACTGACGTTGTCTTTCGTCTGCCAGACCGAACCGTTAACAGAACGTTTTATTGTCAACACCAAAGACACTCCAATATGCTCCAACCCTCATTCAGAGATATCTGTAAAAGTGGTTGCTGTTGTCGGCTTGCTCTTAAAAAGCTATTGGAACTCCGATTCACCGTCGTTTAACTCGGTGGAACTCCCGGGAGCGAGTCAGGATCACCCGTTTACGATCACTACTATGATGCCTGGCTCTGGACACAACCAACAACCCGGCCCGCCATCAGAATCATCCGGGCAGGAAGCCCCGGAGGCCCTCCCCCAACCTATAGGCTTTTTCAC
>NZ_JAHHPN010000876.1:0-13085 GCF_024606325.1 Endozoicomonas sp. ONNA1 | reverse complement strand
CCATAACTATTGCAGTGCTGTTGTCAGTCATAGTGACAGGAGCCGACCCCGTCGCAGTTGTCACAATTACTGCGGTATCGTTGTCAGCCATAGTGACAGGAGTTGCTCTCTTCACGGTTGTCATAACGATTGCGGTACTGTTGTCAGCCATAGTGACAGGAGTTGCTCCCGCTGCGGTTGTGATAACTATAGCGGTACTGTTGTCAGCCATAGTGACAGGTGTCGTTCCCGCCGCGGTTGTCACAACTATTGCGGTATCGTTCTTAGCCATAGTGACGGGGACCGTTTCATTAGCGATTGTGCTAACCATTGCAGTACCATTGACAGCGGTATTGGTGGGAACGGTCGTCGTTAAAGGAGTTGTTAAAGGCGTTTTTACAGGGGCAGAAAGAAAAGCACCCGTTGCACTATACCAGTTTAACTGAGGGTCCGGATAAATGCAGCCGGGATCCGTTTCATTGAATTTTTTACAGATATAAACCTTGAGGCGCATGTTATGTGTTCGACAATGTCCGTCTTTTCTGTTACGTACTGTGCTCGATTCCCCCGTTGACGTGGATAGGAAATAGTAGTGTTTTCCCTCTTTAAAGGTCACGTCGTCTTTTCCGGCAGCATGTTCAAGAAACAGAATACTAAGAAAAACCAGGCGTGTGGGTTTGCCGCATACGTAGCGGCTTGTGAATTTGTCTTGAGGATCATCTCCTATTTCACAATTCTCATAATAGGTTTCGTTGTCCGTTAGCCATACATTTTCATACATGGTTGAGGTTTGCCTATCGTGGCCACGCATCCTGACCACAGTGGGCAGATTAGGGCAAACAAAATACAGCTGTGAGTTTAACTTTACCGATATGCTCTTGTTCTCGGCCTTCGAATATAATTCGTCTATCCACCAGGCACTTTGGTAGACGTCACGAGCATCGCATGTCTGAAACAGATGGAATAATAACAGGAGCCCGAATAAGACAAATGGCATAGTATCTATCTGGTAGATAAGTCAGAATAAAAGTAGCAGACATGCCTTCACATCTTCAGAAAATTCCACACTTTCAAGTCTTCCTTCCCATGGGCAGCAAGGCCTCTGAAACCGACCTGACTTTGCTCCATAAAAAAACAGTTATCTGCTCATACTGAAGACCTTCCAAGGAATCACAAAATCTTACAAAAATAATTCAAGACTGCCGGGTAAGCGGGTATAATGCGCTCCCGATCAGGTTTGAATAATCTGTAGATGGCCGGTGGCAGCCCGGACGACATTCACAACAATAAGACGAGGAGCTCTCCATGGAAGTAGCTTTTTGGGATGGCAAACGCGCACCCGGTATATCTGATCATATTGACTTCGGAGCCTTCTCTAATCTCAGGGAAGTGATTGCAGATGCTGTCGACAGACACGGAGACAAGCCCGCGTTCACAGGGCTGGGATTAACGCTCAGCTTTAAGGAAGTGGATCGGCTGAGCGATCAGTTTGCAGCTTACCTTCAGCAACACACCGGACTGCAGCCCGGCGATCGCATCGCACTACAGATGCCCAACATTCTGCAATACCCGGTGGTGGCCTTCGGTGCCATCAAGGCCGGTTTGGTCATTGTAAATACGAACCCCCTCTATACCGCCAGAGAGATTAAGCATCAGTTTAATGACGCAGGCGTGAAAGCTCTGGTTTGCGTCAATATTGTTGGGCACCTGATCGAAGAAGTTTTGCCTGAGACCGGTGTTGATCACCTGATAGTGACAGATCTGGCGGATCTGTTGCCCTGGCCAAAGCGCTCCATAATCAACTTTGCCGTTAAGCACATCAAGAAAATGGTGCCGGCTTATAGCCTTCCAACAGCGGTACCTTTCAGGCAGGCCCTGGCACTGGGTAGCAAGGCAACCTACAAGCCACCCAGGCCGGCTCAAAAAGAAGACCTGGCTGCTTTGCAGTACACAGGAGGAACTACCGGTGTCGCCAAGGGCGCCATGCTGACCCATAACAATCTGATCAGCAATGTTCTTCAGACAGTAGAGTTGAGAAGGCAGACAAAAGCTGATGGTAGTCCGGTTTCCAATCCTGAAGGTGATACCGTGGTAGCGCCGCTGCCTCTTTACCACATCTATGCCTTTTCGGTTCATCTATTGTCTTACTTCTCTCTGGGGGGGCACAGTATCCTGATTGCCAACCCCAGGGATATTGATACGTTCATCAAAACCATCAAGCCCTGGCGTATTAATGCATTCATTGGCCTCAACACTCTGTTTGTGGGCTTGATGAATCATCCTGAGTTCAAGAATATTGACTTTTCTGATCTGAGAGTGACCAACTCCGGGGGTACGGCACTTCAGCAGGCCACAGCAGATCGCTGGCTCGAACTCACTGGTTGCCGAATCGGTGAAGGTTATGGTTTGTCTGAAACCTCTCCGATTTTGACCGCTAACCCTGCGGGTGATTTTGTTCAGGACGGCACAGTGGGTATTGCCTTACCGGGTACCGCTCTGAAAGTCATTGATGATGAAGGCAATGATTTACCTTTTGGTGAACGCGGTGAACTCTGTGCAAAGGGCCCCCAGGTCATGGCGGGTTACTGGCAGCGCCCTGAAGCCACTGCTGAAGTTCTGGACGACGGCTGGTTCCGTACGGGGGATGTAGCCATCATTCAGGAAGACGGTTATGTACGTATAGTTGACCGCCTGAAAGATATGGTGCTGGTATCCGGCTTTAATGTTTATCCCAATGAGATTGAGGATGTTGTCGCCAGACACGAAAAAGTTCAAAACTGTGCGGTGATCGGAGTGCCTGATGAGAAAACAGGTGAGGCAGTAAAACTCTTTGTTATTCCCCAGGATGACAGTGTTACCGAGCAGGAGTTAAAGGATTATTGCCGCAAGAATATGACAGCTTATAAAGTGCCCAGACAGGTAGAGTTCAGAGTAGAGCTCCCGATGACGCCTGTAGGCAAGGTATTGAGGAAAGATCTTCGTGCACAAGAGCTGAAGAAGCTGGAAACAGTTTGATACAGTCATCGCTCTCTGCTTTAAGCCTCATTTTAGCCTTGATAGACCAGTGGCATAGACTCGTAATGAGTCTATGCCACTGGTGAGTAATAAAACTATTGCGGCTAAGCGTATGATTTAATTCGATTGGTCGTATGATTGGCTATTAAAAAGTTGTTGTTTTTTTCTTGATTCGTCAATTGTTATTTTTTTGTATCATAATTTATGTACGACACTGTTTACAGTTAGTCATTGCAATGGTACTTTTGACGCTTTCTAAATAATACCTATCCTGGTTTTTTCTAATGAATATTTTTGAAGAGTCACTGAATATCCTGAAATCAAAAGTGCAGTTGCGTAAATTGTTTCAAGGTATGCATGTTGAAGATATAGAAAGTGTTATCAAGCGCGTAGAAGCGATCCATGAAGAAAAAGTGCGTGAGCACAATGAACAGAAGGAACAACAAGGGCGCAAAAGAGAAGCTGTTGAAAGTATTCTGGGTCAAATGCATGAAAAAGGTCTGACCCTCGAAGATCTGGCGGCTTCTGCCGTTGCCGAGAAAGTCAGAAAAGGAAAGCCAAGACAGCGTTATCAGTTTCAATATGAAAAAGGAGATGGCTCTGTGGTCAGCTGGGAAGGTGCTACCACAGGTCGTATCCCGGCAGAGTTTACTGAGTATCTCTCAAAAACTGGAAAAGAACGTAAAGACTGTATTGTTGCCGAACTTTAATATTCTTCAGCTCAGAAGTTATTATTACTTGGCCTGATAGATAGCCAGGAACTCAAATAAAAAAACCGGATGACTCCGGTTTTTTTATTAATCGGATTTAAGATCAGAGACGTTGCTTGATCATTTCTTTCAGTGCGCCTTCTTCGGTGAAGCCTCTTAACACTTCATCAGGGAATACCAGTGCCGGTGTTCCACGAATGCCAAGCTCCTGTGCCAGACGCAGGTTCTCATCAAGTTGCTGAGTGACAGACTCGTCCACTTTCAGATTGTCAGCCTCAATGCCCTCTGCTTTCAGTGCAGCTTTAATAGTGCTGCTGCTATGTCTGCCAGGCTTGGACATCAGACGCTGGTTAACAGGCAGGTATTTACCCTTGTCCTGCTTAAAGGTGGCCAGGGCCATTTCCGCAGCTTCGCGAGACTCAGGACCGAGGACAGGGAGTTCCTTGATGACAATTTTTACGTCAGGGTTCTCTTTAACAATTTTCTTCAGAATAGGATCCTGACGCTTGCAGAAGCCACAGTTGTAATCACCAAAGTAGGCAATAGTCACCTTGGCTTCAGGATTGCCCATAATGGGGTTCTCAGGGTTCTCAAAAAGCACTTTTTGACGGGCTTCCAGCATCTGCTTTTCGGCATTCTGCTGAGCGGCGATTTCTCGCTTTCTTAGCTCGTTCATGGCTTCAACCAGAATGTCCGGGTTTTCTATCAGGGTTTTACGAACCAGCTCTCTGACTTCTTGCTGTTGCTGATCATCCAGAGGCTCTGCCTGAAGGTTGAGCGAGCCCATCAGTAAGGTGGTGGTGAGAATAAGAGTTTTTTTCATGGTGCTCTTCTGTGAGTCGGTATTTGTTTCCCTGAGTCGTTGCTGAAGCTCATGAGAGTGAGGTTCGCTTCAGGGGCGATATGGCTTTGATTGTCACTTTGTCATGATTAAATGGCAATGGCAAAGACTAATAAGCCGGGCTATCTGACTCTGGAGCCCTTCTGCTCGTATTACTTCGGGGCTCAGGTCATTTAACAGCGAAAAGCATTTCATCATGATTTTATGGGAAGCTTTTCAGGCTGATTTCATGAATTTACATGGATGTCGCCTTCTCGATAGCTGCTGTTACAGTGTCGTGGTCGAGAATAACCGGCAGCGGTATTCCTTCAGGAGCACCCGGACCGTAGATAATATTGAAGGGCACACCAAATCGTCCATTCTTCTGAAGGTAGGCATTAATTTCTTCTGAAGGACGGGTCCAGTCTCCCCGCATGGTCACAACAAAGTCCTGCTGTAGGAGACTGTTGGTGGGATCCCTGTCGATGACCCTGATCTTGTTGGCTTTACAAGTGATACACCAGTCAGCGGTGACATCAACAAAGATGACTTTTCCCTTAGCGACCGAGCTGGCAATTTCCTGCTCATTCAAGGTTTTCCAGGTTAGGTTGTCTGATGTTGATTGCTCCGGTGTGAAGAAACCGGTCGACCAGGCCCCGAAGAGAACTATCGCCATTGACAGAAATAATGAGGGCAGTAGCAATAATCCTTTTCCTGATTGAGGCATCAAACTGGTCAACAAGGCGTGCAGGATCATAAGGGTTGGAATCACGGCAATAATCAAAAGCAGATAGACTGGCAGGAATACCTGAAGCAGACTGATTAGCCACAGAGAAGTCACCAGCAGCATCAGTGCCAATATACGGCGAAGGTTGATCATCCACTGTCCGGGTTTTGGCATCCACTTCAACAAAGAGGGTCTGGCAGCAATCAGCAGATACGGAAGGGCAAGACCTATGCCCAGGGCAGTGAAAATGGCAAACAGGTTGAAGCTGTTAGTCGACAAGGCAAAGGCGACGGCGGTTCCCAGGAATGGAGCTGAACAGGGCGTTGCCAGAAGTGTTGCGAACATGCCCTGAACAAAGTGGCCTGCAGTACTGTTATCACCTGCTGTAGCCAGTTTAGTCGACAGGAAAGAAGGCAGGCGAATTTCAAACATGCCCATCAGGTTGGCAGCAAAAAGAGCAGTCACCACTACCATGAAACCAATAAACCACGGATTCTGGAACTGAATACCCCAGCCAATACTGTTGCCAGTCAGCTTGAGTATCCAGAGGAAGGTCGCCAGTAACCAGAAGGAGAAAATAATGCCTGCCGCAGAACTCAGAAACTGTTTACGAGTGAGGCTGGCTTCCTGACCTGATGCATGGAGTACGGAAGAGAGTTTCATACCAAGAACAGGAAGAACACACGGCATAAGGTTAAGGATCAGGCCGCCCAGTAGAGCCAGACCCAGTAATACTATCAGGCTTGCTGCACCGCTACCTCCAGACAGTGAAATGGCAGTACCCTCTTCGACAGGCAGTGTTTTTTCAAGGCCACTGTCTCCGTTGAGAAGGGTGACTGTGACAGATTCACCCGACAGGTTGTATTCACCCAACCAGCTTGACGCATTCATAATGGCCTGAAGCTGATTACCCACAATGGTCACTTCCGGCAGACTGAAGGTTATCTCTTCCTGGCCATCAATAATGACGTCAACGGCTTTTTCCCAGCCAGTTTCAGACTGGGCAGTGACAACAACCTTGTTGTTTTCTTTATCCCATACAACAGATTCTGCGCTTAGCCCTGTGTCAGGCATATTCGTCGGAACCCTCGAAAGCGCTTTATCGATCAGGAATGATGCTTGCGGGTCTGCTTTCAGATCAGTGGGGGTAAACTCCAGTTGAATCTCATAATCTGTCAGAACGCAGACCGTGGTGCAGGAAGACAGGCGCAGTCTGGCATTGATGGCGACAGGCTGACTCAGGTCTTTGACCTGAATCAGAAGAGGAAAAACAGTGCCGTTTTTATAGCCAAGTGTGTGCAGCCCCAGCATTTCTATGCGTTCCGGAACAGGCCAGAGCCACTCAACATTTTCTATATTACTGCTGCCTTGTGGCTCTTCTGTTCGCCAATCGATTTCGGGCGGAATTCCGGCCTCACCGGGTGATCGCCAGTAAGTCTTCCAGTCACCTGATAACTGCACTTCCAGTGACGCATAAAGTTGGCGGGTGGTTGGGTCTGCTTCACCAGAGAAGTGTAGCCTGACTCTGGCCTCAGGCTGTTGAGGGTTCACCAACCAGTCCGTTGACAGAGCATAGGCAGGTCGATTGAGCAGCGAAAGAAGGAGTACCAGACATAAGCTGAAGAGCATAAGTAGGGTATTTTTTCTGCTGTTTTCCGGAGCGGTTGAAGTGCAGCTCGTCTGTGAGTGCTGATTAAACGATCGTATTTTCATGTATATCCCGATAAATTCAGGCAAACCTCAAGTCAGTTGAGTAGGGCCAAAGACTGGACGGTACAAAAAAGACCTGAGTCTATCTCGACATTGGCACCTTAGCCTGAAAAAACATTGTCAGGGTAAAATGTGGCCGACCAGCGGCCGACCTCTATCAGTCCTATGGAGAATACGTTGGGCTCTGGTGACTGGATTCAGGAAAATGACTTTTCTTTGAAATTTTTTTTCTGTTTTCTTATTCACTTCGGCTTCTAAGTTGTCGCCATGCGGATGCTGTGGCTGGCCTTTGTTCGTGTATTTATTCCTGACTTGAATTCTTTGAGTGTAAAAGCTATGAAATCAACCAACAGCTGGCTCCCATCTGAAATATCAGTCGATTGCACTTTTAGAGAAACAAGCCCAAGGTTTGCAAAAAAGTGTCGTTCAATGCCTGCTTCACTGCAAAAGCTTTGTGCAATCGTTAATAGCCTTTGCTATTGGCTGCGATCAAGGCGGCTTTGATAGGCTCAACACCCGGCTTGATCAGATTTCTATGTTGCGGTCAATTTTTTTGAGTCCGGGTGACTATTGTGAGAAATCCGCCCATTGGCAGGGGGGCCGGTGTTTGGCTGGCACTCATTGGTAGAAAGGTGTGGTAAGTGTTTTCAACAAAATAACTGATTAACACACTGAATTACTTGTGGATAACTCATGAAGTGCCTGAGATTACAGGGTGTTTTTGCATTGGTTGAAAAATAATCAGACGAGAGTGCCTTGGGTATATCAGGTCTGATGAAATCAGTATATATACGTTATTTGTTGTTTATTAGATAACAAAATTTTGTGCATAACCTGCTTCAATAATTGTTTTTTTGAGACTGTGTTCAAAGCTGTAGCCTGCTTAGAGCAGGCTACAGGCAGAAGTCTCAGTGATTACGATCCACATCAAAAGCTGCAAAAGCCTGCTGAACCGGCATGATTTCCATAGCATTAATATTGACGTGGGCCGGCCTGCTTGCGACCCAATAGATGCTTTCGGCGATATCTTCTGCTGAAAGGGGTTTCATGCCCTCATAAACGGCATCGGCTTTAGATTGATCTCCATCGAAACGCACGACTGAAAATTCAGTTTCTGCCATTCCGGGTGCGATATTGGTCACTCTGATGCCAGTCCCCAGAAGGTCAGAACGAAGATTCAGGGAAAACTGTTTTACAAACGCCTTGGTACCACCATAAACATTGCCACCAGGGTAAGGATAAGTCCCGGCAACCGACCCCAGGTTTATAATACTGCCACTGTTGTTTTTCTTGAGGGCAGGTAAAAGAGCATGAGTGATTAAAACCAGTCCTTTAATGTTGGTATCAATCATGTTCATCCACTGTTGTGTATCACACTGGTCGGCCGGTTTAGTGCCCAGGGCCAGACCGGCATTATTGATCAGAGTATGGATGTCTGAAAAAACTTCCGGGAGAGTGCTTACCGCTTTTTGAATCGCAGCTTCATCTCTCATATCAAACACGAGGCAGTGAACCGGGCAGGATGCTGAGAGTTCCCTGGCCAGTGATTCCAGACGTTTTTTTCTTCTGCCGGTAATTACCAGCTGCCAGCCTTGTTCAGTGGCAAAACGACGGGCACAGGCTTCACCAAAGCCGGAAGTGGCTCCGGTTATAAATACAGTTTTCAAGCTCAAGGGGGGCTCCTTGGAGGTCAGATCGGGTCTTTTTCATCTTCCTTATTATGTCAGATTCCCAGAATTATTATTTTTTTAGTGTCAGCGAGACTCCTGGCCATTGCTGTTGCGTAGCCTAATGTCTTCTATAGTGAGTGTCGATTACTGATTCCTTCATTGGGGTACTCCACTATGACTGTTCCACGCAGCAAGATAACGAACGAACAGGTTCACAGAGGCCAGGCCGTTTATTCAAAGGGAGTTCTGAACATCTATGATATCGCCGTACTGGGTATCTCCAACCGCCTTGTCTGGCAATGTCCGACACCCATACTTTTGGACTGGTTTAATCAGCATGTCAGCAACCCGCATCTGGATATAGGTGTGGGCACGGGCTATTTCCCTGATCACTGCCAGTTCCCAACCTGCCGACCATCGTTGACATTGGTAGACCTTAACACCAACTCGCTTGACTACGCTGGGCAGCGATTAAAAAGATATCAACCCAGTACTCTGGTGCATAACGTTTTTAAACCTTTTACCACCTTGCCGGTAAATAGCTTCAGCTCGATTAGCATTAACTATTTACTGCACTGTCTGCCCGGCAGCATCCATAGCAAAGCTGTCGTGTTCGACCACTTTAAGCCATTGCTGAATGAAGGTGGGAAATTGTTTGGTGCCACCATTCTTCGTAGTGGAGTAACTCGTACTTTGCTAGCGAAAGCTCTTATGGGCATATACAACCGGAAGGGGATTTTTAGCAATCAGGAAGATCATCTGGATGGGCTAGAGCATGAATTGTGCTCAAGATTTAATAGTGTGGACATTCAAGTGACGGGTTGCGTAGCTCGTTTTGTAGCCATCAATAAATAAGTGCAGGAATAGATCTATACCTATAATGAGAACACCCTCTGGTCTGCTGTTGATCCTATCGACTCTGTACACAAAGTATCCCACGGCTTAGCCGGGAGTGATCAGGCCCGAAGGCCTGATGTCAAAGAGAAGTTATCCGAAATCGCTGGCAGGTGTGCTACCACCGACTACTGGCTGGCTGGAAGTTGCACCCCGTGGCACGCGGATGTCTTCCACAAGAGTCTGGATATGCTTGGGGGGGGGGGCGCAGTCAGATGACAAACCACCATGGATACACTGAAGTTGATCAGCATGCCCAGTGTGCCAATACCTTCCGGAGAGACACCAAACCACCAATTTTCTGCTGTGTTGGCAGCGGGGTTGATGAATTTGAAGTAAACGATGTAGGCGAAGGTGAATGCCAGGCCAGTGACCATGCCGGAAATAGCCCCTTCACGGTTCATACGTTTATAGAAGATGCCCATCAGGATGGCCGGGAAGAAGGAGGCCGCAGCCAGGCCAAAGGCAAATGCCACCACTTGTGCGACAAAGGCCGGTGGATAAATACCAAACAAACCTGCAATAACAATGGCTACGCCTGCGGCGATTCGGGCAGCCAGCAGTTCCTGCTTGTCAGAGATATTTGGCATCAGGTTCTTTTTCAGCAGATCGTGAGACACCGAGGTTGAGATCACCAGGAGCAGTCCCGCAGCTGTTGAGAGTGCAGCAGCCAGCCCGCCTGCCGCAATCAGGGCTATGACCCAGCCTGGCAGCTGAGCAATCTCGGGGTTGGCCAGAACCATAATATCGCGATCAACATACAACTCATTCTCACCGGCAGATGGATCGTTGGATACCAGACGTTCGCCGCTTATACCTCGCTCAGAAGTAAACTGTGGTTTGCCTTCCATTGGTCGACCGTCAGTGTACTGGATTTTTCCATCTTCATTCTTGTCGATCCAGGCAATCAGACCGGAGTTTTCCCAGTTGGAGAACCATTCGGGCAGATCTTTGTAATTGGATTCACTCACGGTATTCAGCAGATTGATTCTTGCAAAACTGGCCACAGCAGGGGCTGTCGTATAAAGGACAGCGATGAACAACAGGGCATAACCAGCAGACTTACGAGCGTCACGAACCGTCGGGGTGGTGAAGAATCTGACAATAACGTGAGGCAAGCCTGCGGTACCGACCATCAGTGCCATGGTGATAAAGAACACATCGATAGTGGATTTAGAGCCATCTGTGTATTGTTTGAAACCCAGTTCCGTCGAGAGCCCGTTCAGTTTTTCAAGAACCGATTGTCCGGTACCTGTTACCTCACTGCCAAAGCCCAGCTGGGGAATGGGGTTGCCGGTAATCATGATGGATATGAAAATAGCAGGAATCATAAAGGCAAAGATCATCACACAGTACTGTGCGACCTGAGTGTAGGTGATCCCTTTCATACCCCCCAATACGGCGTAGAAAAAGACAATACCCATACCGATCAGAACACCCATGGTGATGTCCACTTCCAGGTAACGTGAGAATACGATGCCAACGCCTCGCATTTGGCCTGCTACATAGGTAAAGGAGATGAAGATGACGCAGATCACTGCCACTACACGCGCAGTCTGCGAATAGTAACGCTCACCCACAAAGTCCGGCACTGTGAACTTGCCGAACTTTCTGAGGTAGGGAGCCAGACACATGGCCAGCAGCACATAACCGCCGGTCCAGCCCATCAGGTAAACCGCTCCGTCACGACCAACAAAGGAAATAATACCGGCCATTGAAATAAAGGAAGCGGCAGACATCCAGTCGGCCCCCGTTGCCATACC
The DNA here is from genome assembly GCF_024606325.1 of Endozoicomonas sp. ONNA1. Classification (NCBI taxonomy): domain Bacteria; kingdom Pseudomonadati; phylum Pseudomonadota; class Gammaproteobacteria; order Oceanospirillales; family Endozoicomonadaceae; genus Endozoicomonas; species Endozoicomonas sp. ONNA1. The sequence goes on along the minus strand of NZ_JAHHPN010000876.1, from coordinate 1,797 downwards.
GTTAGCGACCGGGTGAACGCCTTTGCCGGCAACATAATATTCACCCGTGGACCCTGCCCGTGACCAGATAGCGATGGCAATGTAGAGGGCGAAAGAGGCGCCGATGAAGAGGTAAGTCAGCATTTCAGTGCTCATGCTTCTTCCTCCTCTTCATAGACATTGTATTTATGATCCAGACGGTTCATCTGCCAGGCATAAACAAATATCAGTATCACAAAGGTGTAGATAGAACCCTGCTGGGCGAACCAGAAGCCCAGAGGGAAACCGCCCAGCTGAAACTGGTCAAGGTGATCAACGAACAGGATTCCGGCGCCGTAGGAAACTGCAAACCAGATGACGAGAAGGCTGAGTAACAGGCGGATATTCTCGCGCCAATAAGCGGCCGCTGCCGCTTTCCCGGGGTCTATAGGTTGTGCCACTGTGGGATTCTCCCATAATTATTATTGGTATCAGAGTCAGCGATCTATGAGTCTCGCAGGTGCAGTGACCACCATAGCAGGATATGCCGTATCTGCCTTTTCGACTTTAGGCTAATAAGAGGTATTGTGCCCATTCTCACTCTGTGACCCACAGGGTCTAAAAGCATGGGAGCCAGTAATTTGCGACACCCTCAAACAGCTTGAATCCTTGCGGGCTGACAAGAAATGGGTTCGACTGAGCTCCCACCGTATCAGCATTTTGTGATTTGTGCCGACCGTGTAGCAAGCGACACACCTGTCTTTATTATCCCCCCGGTGACTTTCATGGAAGATGTCGCCTCAAATTATGAAGCTAAATCACAATGCTGAAGAAGCTCTATCCATCAATTTCATTGAAGAATTCATCCAGATCCTCAATGCCTTGGGATTCATTCATGAGATCCTGCCAACTGTCAGGAGGCGTTCCCGCATTTACCAGTTTCTCAAACACCGAATATGCATCGGTCTTGCTACCGTAGGCACGTTTGGTTTTTTCGTCATTTACCCAAGCATATATGATGATTCTGGCTGCTTCGTCATAGCGGAAAAACAGCCGGTACTGTTGAAAAAACTTAGCTCGAAACCAGTGTTTTCTGGCTTTTCCAAGCGTCAAGCCTTGGCGGTATATAGGGTCAGAGGGATTGCTTGGAACCCGTTCAAACGCCAACTGGATTATTGCCGCCAGTCGTTTTGTGGCGTTTTTCTTTTGAAAGGAATCAGGATGCTGCTGTTTCAGTTTTTTGACCTCGACAGCCAAACTCTTGAGTTGTGCGACAAACATGGGGTGGGCCAGAATCGTCCAGCCATGAAAGTCATTACGGATGGAAGGCATTGCCGATCAATCCTCACCAAGAGTCTCATCAAGATCAGTATCAATCTCCCCAACCAGATCATTGAGCTTCCGGGCAAGCTCCGGGGAAACCGGCTTAAGTGTTTGGGGATGGTTTTTCATATCCTGCTCAAGAAAATCCAGGAAGCCTCCTATTACGGGGTCTCCCTCGTCACTCTGGTACTTGGAAAGCAGGACACTGCCATCGGAGCGAATCTCATACTGAAGCTTTTCCTGCTTGTTTAATTCCAGCGCCTTTCTGACCGAGGCCGGAATAGTCGTCTGGTAACGATCCGTCAGCGTGGATCGATCTACGAACACATTTTTCATGATGAAACCTTCGGGTGTTAACTATCAATTATCATAGTAATGCGAATGCATTACTGTGTCAAAATCGTGGTTGCGGCTAAAACAGTTATCAAGCGGGCACTGAACGCCCTGCTGACGGTAGTTCGGGGTTAAAAACAGTTCGCAATAATCTATTATAATCTAAAGCTATCTAATATAATC
>NZ_JAHHPN010000875.1:0-1304 GCF_024606325.1 Endozoicomonas sp. ONNA1 | reverse complement strand
TGGAGAATCCTCCGGCCATCTGATCTGCCGACAGGTGACCACAACGGGTGATGGTGTTGTGGCCGCTTTGCAGGTAATGGCAGCGGTTCAGCATTCCGGAAAAACCCTGGCGGAACTGAAGCAAGGCATGAACAAGTACCCACAGCATTTGGTCAATATTGTTATGACCGAGCGCCGGGACCTTGCCCGTATTCCTGCAGTGACCCGTGCCGTTACCGAATGCGAACAGGCTCTGGGTGGCTGTGGCCGGGTATTGTTGCGCCCTTCCGGTACTGAACCCGTGGTTCGGGTGATGGTAGAAGGTGAAGATAAGGCGGAAATTACCCGACACTGCCAGGTGCTGGCGGAGAAGGTTGAGCAGGTATTGAAGGCGTTGAACGGTTAATAGGCCTTGAATACGCTTCTTTCCGTTGTTATCCCCTTTCGGAAGCGGTCGGGCGATCGGGCTTCTGTTGAGCGTCTTGATCAGGCCATTGGCTGTTTTGCAGATCAACCAGATATTGAACTCGTGGTTTTTGATACGGGGCGACAATCAACGCGCTTCAAATTGACTAATGGCCAGCAGGACAACCTGCGCTATTTCCATCAGTATCAGCCAGGTGTATTCGCTCCGGGGCAGGTGCGTAATGCAGCGGTTGCCCATGCAACTGGTCAGTATATTTTTCTGTTTGATGCGGATTTATTGATCAGCCGGGGAATGATTGATCAGCTATCAGGCTTTGTTCGGGAATTGACACTGGAAGGGCCGCAGGCTTTTCGCATGTTCCCCTGTCTTTATCTTTCGCAACGCTATTCTGCCCATTTTACGGCGGAATTTTTTAAGCCTGTTTTGCAGCAGGCTTTATACCAGGAGGTGTTTGAATCCTGGTTTCGTGGTGAAGTCTGTAAAGTGGATGGCATCGCCCTGGCCTCCAGCTGTTTACTGATCCATCGTGAATGGTTTCTGGCGATGGGTGGCTTTCGTGAGGCGTTTGCTGGCCATGGCTATGAAGACTTTGATCTGATCCACCGACTGGCCATGTATTACCCTGTTGGCAAACGGCCTGCCGATTATTCTGAGGATGTGAAAAGACAGTTTCCGGGGGATTACCGGGGCTTTCGCCGCTACTTTAGTTATTATGCGGTGCCGCATTTGTTTAACGGTTCATTTCTGCTGCACCAGTGGCACCCAAGGCCACTGACTCGACAATACCACCGTAAAAGAAAGGAGAATGAAGCCCGTTTTGCCGAGATCCTCAAGGACGCCACGGTGACATTGCCAGAACCTTTGCCGGGCTTTCAGGCAGACGCTGAGATATTGGCTG
>NZ_JAHHPN010000874.1:0-2303 GCF_024606325.1 Endozoicomonas sp. ONNA1 | reverse complement strand
ATGGCCCATGAAGACCTCGCTCCTTCTGAGATCTGGATGAAAACCGGGTTATTGGACAATGCCAGCCGCAATCGCTCTTTGTCGGCCTATGAAAATAATGTGGATGCCAGCCAAAAGGACTCTATCGACCGGATTGTTCAGCAACTCAGGTTTACCCGGGGTGGTCAACCATTAGGTGCCATCACCTGGTTTGCCACCCATGCAGTCTCCTATCCTGGCAGCAATCATTTATTAAGCAGTGACAACAAAGGCTATGCCAGCTGGGCTTTTGAACGTCATGCAAAGTACAACTGGGGAGTGGCTTCATTCATTGCAGCCTTTCCTCAATCTAACGCTGGGGATATGACGCCTAACCTGAATCTTGATGGCACCGGACCGGGTAAAACTCCGGATGAAAGTGTCAGGGAAATCGGCCAAAGACAGTTTAAAAAAGCCCTGGAACTGTTTAATGCCAGAGGCAGGAAAGTTTTTGGACCCATTGTGTCGGTGCAAAACTGGGTGGATTTTTCCAACTATGAAGTCCGGCAAGAATATTCGGGACAGCCAGAGCTGGTAAAAACCTGCAATCCAGCTATGGGGTATAGTTTTGCTGCAGGCACAGAAGATGGCCGGTCACCTTTTCTGGTGAGGTTAATACTGGGGGCTTATGAAGGCCGAAAAAATGAGCAATGGTGGATAAGAAAAATCACCGATTTTCTGACCTCTCCGTCAGAAGAAGAACTGAGATGTCAGAGACCCAAACCGGTCATGCTGTCATTGGGAAGTGAAAAAAACTTCCATTATTTCAATGATGTATTTCCCTCGGGTAACATGCATCGGGAAGTTATTAATCAGCCCTGGGTTCCCGAAGTCTTGCCTTTAATGCTGGCTCAGCTGGGGAATTTTCAGATTGCTGCATTGCCCGTTGAACCGACAGTCATGGCGGGGAGAAGGCTTCGAAAGAGGTTGTCAGAACTTTCCGGTATTCCCTTGAGACATATTGTAATCGCCGGGTATTCCAACGATTATGCCAGTTATTTGAGTACAGCAGAGGAGTTCTCTAAACAGCATTACGAGGGAGCCTCCACTTTATACGGTCCTTGGGAGCTGAGTGCCATGTTGCAGGCTTTTTCCAGTCTTTACATGCAATTGAGCAAAAAAGAGCCACCACCTGTGGATGAAGCGACACCGTTGGATTTGAGTTATCTGTACGACGATGTCCATATGGAGGATGTTCTGGAAAAATATGATGCTCTATTCGGAAAGGTGGTGACTGATAATCAGAGTAATATTCACTCAGGCCAGTCATTGAAGCTTCGTTACATTGCATCACACCCAAGATCGGGAATGGATCTTGATAGTTTTTTCTATGTGCAGAGGAAGGATGACTGTACAGGACTATGGGATACGATTGCTACAGATGACGACTGGACTACCCGGTTCAAATGGCAAGCTGGTGTTGCTACCGTCGAATGGACTCCTGATATGTACGACAAAGAAGGTTTGTATCGTATCCTCATTCGTGGTGAGTACTACAAGGCCGGGCCCAGGGGACGTCGACTGAAAAAACGTTATGAGTCTGTATCAGGCACATTCTATTACTCTGCTCATTATCCTGATACTGACACCCACTCCAGAGATTCATTCAACACTCTTCGAGGATCGGGAACCAACCGTTCTTGTGAAAAATGACATGAGCAAGAGAAGGGAAGTAGCTTATTTCGAGCTGCCACCTTTCAGCAGGTTTTTGAACTGAACAGCAAAATCCTGCTGATTTTCCTTCTTATCAGGCAGCAAGGGAGATTCGTCAAACGTATGAATCAGACTGACTTGCTGATTGGTGACTCCCAGCAGGATATCCTTTTCGCCAATTCGAATCAGACAGACTCTGGCCTGACTGGAAACCGGAATGCTGGAAACCACTTTTATCCCCTGACCTGCCGTGGGTGTGCCTATATTCAGTTTCTTCACGATCCAGGCCAGGGCAAAAATCAGCACAATGACAAAAAACAAAGGCGCAATGACCTGGGTGAGACTGAGGTCGGCAGGCCTGTCTACCGTTTCTTCTGCAAGAGCAAAGGCTGAAAAGCCGGACAGTAAAAGCAGACTGAGTCCGTGAGGATATTGTTTAAATCCCGGGTACGAACAAAGACTTTTCAGATAAAAAAATAGGCTTTTCACGCAGCCTCCTGCTTGCGCTGGGACGGTCCAAACACCTTTCATTAATTCTTATCATATTCAAGGCAAAGCGTGAAAAGCAAATTCCCGGAGGCTAGCAGCCTGTCGGACTTAAGGCTGTCCTACTGCGGTTGCAATAAATTGGT
>NZ_JAHHPN010000873.1:0-1144 GCF_024606325.1 Endozoicomonas sp. ONNA1 | reverse complement strand
TTGCAAGGATAATACGGCGACAATCTACCGCCAGACCGATGGATCATGGGAACTAGAAGACACCATTCACCACACTCACTATGTCGACTCAGCCAACTTTAGCCCCGATGGCCGCTATGTGGTGACTGCCAGCTATGATGGCACGGTAAAAATCTATGGCCGGAAAGCCGATGGATCATGGGCACCAGAAGCCATTATTGCCCATGAGTACGGAGTCTTATCAGCCACTTTCAGCCCTGATGGCCGTCATGTGGTGACTGCCAGCACTGACAAAACAGCGAAAATCATTGGTCAGCAAGCCGATGGGGCATGGTTAGAAAAAGCCAGCATTCGCCATAATAACTTCGTCAACTCAGCCACCTTCAGCGCCGATAGTCGATATGTGGTAACCGTCTCCAACGCCTATTCGTATTCAGTGACAATCACTGAACTACGAAGCAATCATTCATTGCCTGCTGTCACTGAGTGACGCCATTCTGTTTGTACTTGGAGCCTTACTGGCGTCATTCAGTCAACTGAGCCGCTCTCACTGACGATGGAAAGCATCTGATAACCAGCTATCTCTATCAGCGGGCAGCTTGAACTGGTTCTGGCATGTAATCACCTGCAGGGGTTTAATCAACCTCGAGGGACTGTTCTTCTTTGGCACGGAAAACTGCCAGACAATAACTCCGCCCTTTTCTGGCAGTGCCAAAAAAGCTCTCTATACTGGCACAGTCCCCACGGCATCATCGAGTACCAGAAATGTGATGGGTGCTTTGGGAGTCATGGCCTTTCTGGCTCTATTGTTCAATCTATAACCCCATAGGAGTCTTTCCCCGTTTCCGGGGATTCTTACACATGATGAATTGTCGGCATTACTTGACTCAACTAATCGTTACTGTCTTCCTGTTACAAACCCTGAGCCCGGAAGCAGGGGCTACGAGCCCATCTTCAACCGAACCTCCATCTCTGGCTCCTCTTAAAACAGTGTCGTGTGACGCTCTTCCAGAGCATACGACGGGGGTTAAGCAACGACTAAGCCAATATAAAAGCCTTGTTTCCGGACGACAGTGCATTGTTCTTAACGCCGATCCTGCAAAAGATTTAAGTGAACAGATAAAACGGATTCCGGAAAACACCGTTATACTGCTCTCATCCGATG
>NZ_JAHHPN010000872.1:0-1059 GCF_024606325.1 Endozoicomonas sp. ONNA1 | reverse complement strand
GGGTGTTAACGCCTTTGAGCATCGGCAGCTGTGTTGCATCACCGGCATTCCAGAGATCGCTGTTTAAACCATTCAGGTTTGATTTGAGAGCACTTTTCGGTACTCTTACGACACCTCTGTTGTATCCATCACTTCTGTCATAAGGTTGTCTATACCTTGTAAAAGTATCCAGATTATTTTTAATACTGCCTGCTTGATGTAATTTTGCGACTGCCGGACTCATTTTATTATATGGTCGTGCATGAACCAATCCCGTATTAACATTGTTATAAACCGAGCCCCAATTCCGCAGATCTCCGGTAATGCCGCCGGTTGGACTTTGTCCGTCAAATTCTGAATCTTTCCCTATGACTGCTCCGGCATTAAGGTTGTCATGGATGCTTCCACTTAGGGTTTCTCCGACAATACCTCCGGCTTCTGCGTCCATGCCGTCAGTAGTGACAGATCCAGCATTTGCATTTTGAACAACTAAAGCGTTGGTTATATGCCCTGCTATTCCACCTACATGGGTATGGCTTTTTGCAGAAATGCTACCTGTATTGAGGTTCTTGCTAACCAGGGTTTGACTGCGAGCCGACCCTACTATTCCGCCACTTGTTCCGAATCCGTGAATCCAGGGGGTGCCTGCGTGATGATCCGAGGAAATTTTTCCGGTGTTCAGGTTGTGTAATATCCTGGCTGTTGTTCCGTCTCCTACAATCCCCCCGGAGCTTTCTGTTTGGGCAGCATTGACCTCACCAGTATTCACATTGTTGTTTGCAACGCTATTGCTTTTCAGCGCACCGACAATGCCACCGGCAGGAGAGGAAACAACATTTCTGGAGGCTATTTTTCCGGTATTCAAGTTATTTGAAGTAGAAGATGACTGATCGGCTAAACCAGCGATGCCGCCTGCACTGGCGTGCCCGGTTGTAAAAACGGTGCCGGTGTTCACACTGTCGTGTATGACGCTATCAGAAACACTGCCCGCTATACCTCCACCATGACTGTGAGAACCACCTGTGTGAATAGCTCCGGCAGAATTGACCACCTCTTCAACCCTGCTGCCTTTCAACACTC
>NZ_JAHHPN010000871.1:0-1851 GCF_024606325.1 Endozoicomonas sp. ONNA1 | reverse complement strand
CGATATCTTTGTTTATCTTCTGACAATGATATTTTTATTAAGTTCAGTCGCCAGTCTGAATCACGCAATATGAAAAGTAACAACAAGTTGGTAACGCGGTTTGTGCCGGTCATCAATAATCGGCGTTGATCGGTTCTTAATTTGCAAATTATCGAACGCGTTATAAGTCAGGGTGATCATTTCGAACACGTTTGCTGGCATATTTTAGCCCATGCTCCAGCAAGGCTTTCTTGACTTTTTCTTCTTGATCCCAGAGCGGCTCATCAGGTGGAATAATAAAATTCAGCTCATAATTGTGTGATGGGTTGATGACAAAATATTTATCTCTCAAATGGGGATACACATCCTCATACAATCGAGTAGCTCTTTCGGGATCAAACAATAAAAGATGCGGTAAGATTTCCCTGCGGGTATCATCACTTATCTCATCATTCATAAAAATTTTCCGAAAATCATCCTCCGATCTTCTCTCCAAGGATATTAAACACCGACAATTTGCTAACTGATCACAATACTCAATAAGCTGTTGGTGGTGGTTGCTTAATAACCGGTAGAAAGAAGGAAAAATAAATTCATTCCCAACATAAGAAATTGAGAAAAGGGCATGCTGAAAGGCGAATCTATCGGCTTCTGTCTTTACATCGCTATTAAGGCGTTGTGCAAGTATATTAAAATCCCACTGATCTCCTTCAAAAATCGCTATTTTCCCAAAGGTCATATCCAGATCACGCATACCAGCCAAGACTACAATTAGTTTACTAAAGGCACCCTGCATGCTTTCACGTGATCTCATTTGGGAGCATTCGACGGTCATTTTACCCACTACGGCGTTGAAGCTTATTTTCATGGTGTCAGCATTTTTATCCAGTTCGATTGCTTTTAGTAACTGTATCAGAAACCAAATACGCTTTAACTTGCCGGATTTATGATTGCTTTCGGATTCAAATTGGTCAGAAAAATTCAACCGCAAGGTACGTCCTTTCCCTCCCTCTGCATGTTCTAACAGCTCAACAAGGCCCACGTGAGTTCCTAACTTCAGATTAACAATCACGGCATTATCCATAATGACGACGATGGCTGAATACCTTGTTGTTTTTTCAATATATACTTTGTCGGACGATTTCAATAGCGGCAGATCTTCACTCGGGTTTGTGTAATCAACATAGGTGATGCTCCTATTCTTGGATACCTTGCCCTGACCAGAAGCCAATGCGATCGGTGCCAGTGCGTTTACAAAACGCTGATGCAGGGCAAAAATCAGCTCATGTACACTCCGAACCTGCTCAGCCTCTTTAGGGTTGAGTACCTGAAGACTGAATTGCAGCTGATGGCAGGTAGCCAACCACTCGCGAAATGATACTTGCCCTTCTTTACCGGCTTGCAAGGGATGGTTGATACGCTCTAACTCTGATCCGATGGTCTGCTTCAGTGTCTTAAACCGGTTGATCAATAGCCGTAATTCATCCAGCAACGTCTGGACCTCGGGTTCAATGTTGTTATCAGCCAACCGTAAGTACGCGCCGTAGCCATCCAATAGTGCTTGAGCACCATAAACCAGCCGATTTACGCTGTCTCTGTTCTCTAGCAGTAGCTTTGCGCGTTGCGGCGACATGCTCAGTTTTATCGGGTTTGCAAGGCAATCCAGTCCACCGCCGGGAGCAAAAAATGCCAACAGGCGGGCATTTTGATCCGTGAGCCATTGGAATCCGAGGGCAACCTGACTGAATGTGCCTTCAGGGGGGGACAAATCATCCCGTGAGGGGACAGCTGTCGTTAACGATACATCAGAAACAGCGGAGGACAGGCTTCTGTGACTGGCCAGTTTTTCGGTAATGTCACCGGCAACAATGA
>NZ_JAHHPN010000870.1:0-1318 GCF_024606325.1 Endozoicomonas sp. ONNA1 | reverse complement strand
ATCGATCAATAATACTTGGCTTGCTATTCCCGGAATCTGACTGCATATGATCAGACAGAGGCTTCAAAGTCTCTCTACTCATCCAGACAACCTCCATTAACCACCAGATCGTTAAAGTCTGTTCCTTCGACACCCTCTGGGAAGTCTGGCCATATAACCTTGCCTTTAACGGCCTCTGCTGCCTCCCGAGCCTTCTTCAAGCCGGTGTTAACCTTTGCAGTACGGTCATTATCTGCTGCAAAAATGAACTTAGCCTTGGGGTATATTTTCCTTAGCTGCATGGCTGCTTGCCTTAAATTTCCAGCATTAAATGCAACCGCCATCGTCAAGCCCATAAACTTATGCAATGTGGCTGCCGTGCTATACCCCTCCGCAAAATACAGCTGATCGGTCACTTGTCCAATCAGATGAAAACAGCCATCAATCCTGCCGCCTTTGGCAAATAATTTTCGACCATTGGGTTTGATGTATTGCAGACTCCATAACTTGCCAGCTTCATCCCTGGCAGGGATCAGCAGGGTATCGCCAAGCTCTCTGATACCGTATGGGGGAATCTGCTTTTTCAGAAGATACGGGTGTGCAAAGGTGGCTGGCTGAGCTTTTTCCCACTCAGCCTGCACTTTTTTGGCTACCTGTTCCTGTCTTTTCCTCTTCTCAGACTTAGCCTGACTTTGCGCTTTGGCTACCTGTTCTTCTCGAAGTTTCCGCTGCTCTGGAGAAAGTTCAGAAAAACGACGACTATGAACAACCACCTTCTGACCCGTCTTCCAGGACCCGGCGACCAGCACATCGGAGCCATAGCACACATACCAGCCATTCAGGGAGCTGTTTCGATCTCCTTCAACCTGATAGCGATGAATTTCTCCATCAGCCAGAATCTGGATATTCCTCGCAGGAGCCAAGCCCGCCTCCGCTAAGTGTTGATAACAGAATGAATCGAAGTTCATCAGCTATGACTCCTTTCATTCATAGGTTGGCAGTAACGTATGACAGCGTTTACAACTTCAGTTATCCAGTTGATGCGGTCATCTGGCTTTCGCAAAACAGACGCGGCTTTCATCTCTCGCTCAATAATACGGTCAGGACACCTCAGCCCTTTTGTTGCAAGCTTACTGATAACTGTCTGTTTCCAGAGGTTCCACTCTTGATTTGCTTTTTGTTTAAGGCAGGTCATTCTGCATCCCTCGCTTCAATGCGTTGCTGTGCCCAATCCATAATTTCCTGCCAAACCCACCTGATACCACCACCGGGAAGAGTAACCGGAGCGGGCAGGGCATTCTCGGAAAGTAACCTATACAGAGTTGAGCGGCTGATACCT
>NZ_JAHHPN010000869.1:0-10019 GCF_024606325.1 Endozoicomonas sp. ONNA1 | reverse complement strand
TGATCGACAGCCAGCATCTGGAAGGAGAGTTAAACGATATTCTGGCCGGTGACGCTCATCCCGGTTTCCACCTGTTCGCCACCATCAACCCACCCGAGTACAGCGGGCGAAAACCATTATCACCGGCGCTGAAAGGGCGTTTCCGGCATTTGCCTATTCGGCAGTACAGTCCGGCAGAATTGCAAACCATTGCCGAGAAAGTGTTGCCAAAGAACCCGCAGGGGAAAATTCTGGCTGAACAGCTGACTAAGGAACATTGTCGTTTGAGGGCTTACCTGCAACGGAAAAAACTGCCGTTGCAGCCGACCAGCCTTGATTTACAGAATGTGGCCAGGGCCGTCATCCGGGGAGGCGATTTTAGCGAAAACGGACTTCATCAATGCCTCAATCAGCACTATCGGCTTTACCTGATGGCCGCAAAAACATCGCTGGAAGCACTGCCAGAGTCATCAACTCTTGTCGTGAATAACAGTGCGCTTGATTCTGGACTTTGCGAATGGTTCAACCAAACGGTATCGGGCATTGATCGTCCGTGGTTGGTACGCCGCAGTGATTTCAACAGTATCGATGAAAAACGCCATGAAATTCGTGTTAAGGCGGATCTGAATGAAGAGGAAGCCAGAACAGAAATTATCAAGAGAGTGGCTGAGGCCAGATGGCAGGCGTCGGGTCTTTCCCTGAATCCGGACGAGTCGGACGATATTCTCACCCAGGCACTTTACCGACACTGGCAGCAACGCTGGTTTGATCATGAATTTGGCCAGGTGGGCATGGACGCTAATGGCTTATTCTCCCTGACGAAAGAACAGAAACTAACGTTGAAAATGCCAGCTTCCCAACCTTATCTTCGGGAGGCTGATAAGCGCATAGAAGCATGGAACGCCCATGGCGCTAAATGGTGGACTGCGTTCTGGCATCAGATGAATGATCTGCTGAACCATTGGGTTGACGAGTCTGGAGAATACACCCCACAAGTCCAAGAAAAACAGGCCATGACATTGGATTGGGAAACGAACTACGAGAACGAGGAGACGCCACAAGTTAGCGCTTATAAAATTTTTGAGACCCGGAACCATCCATCCCATATGCATCGCCAGTGGGCCAGGGATATTGATGTCTCTGCTGAGGGTAGTGTCGAACTGATCGATTTGGTAGATCAACACATTCATGGAGTCGAAAGCCTCATGCCCACCCGGCTACCAGAACATGGACAGGAGCTGACATTAGCCAGCGATCAAACGCTGGCAACCTTGGACATCTCATCGGACGATGGCCAATATGCATTGCCCAGCCTGACGGCTAACGACTACATCGTGGCCCTGCGTATAGAACCCGATTTGGCATTTACGCTGATCAGGGATCGATATACCGGGCTTCACACACTGTCTGTTCCGGCAGCTGACGCTGAACAGAGTATTCGGTGTGTTTATGTCCTGGAAACCAGAAAACCGGGCAAAAAAACGCCTGCTAAAGAAGCCCGGCCAAAACGATCAACGCATCCTGACACCCGTTGTTCAGAAGGTATGAAAACAGTTTTGAACAGCCTGTTTGACAACATTGCCGAACAACCATCATCCAAAGTACGGAGGTTTTTGCGGGCCTTAAAAAAGGCGCGAGGCACGACGCAACGAATTGAGACGATCACGAACTATTGCCGGAAGTTCACCGGCAAGGCTAAACCAGAGAAGCATAAGAATTTCTTCAAATTCCTCGTAACACAAAGGCAAGGGAGCTGTCGCCATCGCGTGCCTGTTTTCATTGCTTTTTGTCGTTATTTCGGGATTTCATGTCGGCAAATTGATAACGCTGGACACTGCTTTGCCGAGTATTCTGTGGATGGAGGCCAAACCTGGGAGTCAGTAGATTTGGACGGAGCACCAGTACGGAAAACAGAAATTACACCCGAATTCCAGCCTACCAAAATGGTCAGTGCTTCCAGTACTGAGACGAGAAAGATTAAGACTCTCCTGAAAGGGGCTGATTCATTACAACAGCAAACCCTGGCCAAAGCCTGTGATGTGAGTCCTGAGGAACTGAAAAAAGCCCTTGAGACAAATAGCGCATTGCCGGAAACCCATTTAAGTATTGCCGAAATGGTAAGGAACCTTTGGCTGCAAAAAGATTTAACCAGTTTTGCCATGGGTGTCTCAATCATAGAGTTGCTGGAGACAAAAGCATTGGGCAAGGATGTGATGGCATTGGTCGGCGCTGTAATCATTGAAGACGATTGTCGTATTGTTAAACCCATGTCAGAGGCAGTAAGAAAAATATTATACGAAAGTGACGAAGATCGGGTCACAGAACAGCTCAAGTTACTCCATTCAAAACTGGTTGTTGAGGCCGGAGCAAGCCCTCTCGAGTGGTTGCGCTCAATGCAAAATATACTTAAATACCGTAACTTAGCCATACCTTCGGTTATTCACTTTGCCATTGAAGCTCTGGAATCGGGTTGGCTGGATCCACTGGCGACCTACAAGAGCCACATTATGGAGGCTGATGAACATCATAGTCTATTGGTGCGTCTGACCCGTGTCGATGAACTGAAGGATAAAGCCGCCCATTGTCTGAAAAAATGGTACAGGGAATTCTTCTCCAAAGAAAAAAATAGCCAGGTGTGGCAGTTGGCGTATAAAGACTTCCAAAAGAGAAAAGGCGACACTTTGTTCGTCACTCATGGTCATGATGGGTTTTCGTCATTCCTTGAAGGTAGTATGACCATCTCATCTATACAGAACACCTGGACGGACCAACCCGGAGGCATTCCGAATATAGAACGAATGCTGGTGCATCAACCTGCGTTTCCAAAGTTAAACTCGGGCAAAGCGAACCAGCGTCCGGTGATTATCCTGGGGCAACCTTCCTGGCGCCACACAGCGTTTAATGAAAAGGTCGAAGCCCTGTATCAACGAAAAGTTGAGAGCAGCCCGCACTTACAGTATTTATTGGAAAAAAGCGAACAATATAACAAGGCTGTAGATGAACTTCACTGCGCCCTGGATGATCTGAAGAGTGAGTTCCATCATACAATCTATGGAAAATCAATGCGTTCCAATCAGGAATATCAAGCTCAGCAGACAGACTATGAGAACAAAAAGCTTGATATTGAAAACGAGCACAGAGCCATTTTAAAACCCCTTAAATTGTCACGGGAGGATACAAAGCCTTTGCATAATTTAAGAGACAGATGCAGGCAAGCGATTCGGCAGGCCTTCAGTCATTACCTGTATGAAGTGACACACTCTAAAGCCGGTCACTTAACCTTCTGTTGGGCCAGAGCTACCATCGGGGAGGACACGAGCATTAAAAACAACTATGGCGCTCATAATCCATCCTCGCCAGAAGAACTGTATGCCATGATATCCGAAATTGATACCTCTAGTGATTTTGAGAAGTCTGTTGACAATGTTTTCTTGCAGCAGACACTCAACGTCAGTAACGCTCTGGTACTCAAATCCGATGAGCTGACAAAAATTGCCGGAGAATTTTTGAGCAGCGTGAATTTGAATTCGATTTATGAATCATTGGACGCTTAATAACCGTTTGCTCATGATGAGCTTTCCGGGCCGCTGATGTCGACCACTGGTTACGGGTAACCATCCAAATAGAACTTTTCTTCTGTCTTAAGGTCGAATCATTAAACAATTTCAGTAACGTCCTCCGCATGACAGAAGGGAGATTAGCTATGGATGGTCTGATTGGCAGAAAAATAAACGAACCCGCTCCTGATACTGGCGCGCCAGCCAACAGAGCAAAGCAAGATGCACCGTCAAACATTGCAGAGGTCTCTGATGTCATTCCCAAACTCAGTTCATTGTCAATTGCGGTTACTGTGCCTGACAAGACGAGAACCGTATCTTCAACGGATTCAGCAACGGCGATGACTTGCCACGTCCTCCCTTGGGCTGACCTGCCCCAGGAAGCGCTTGAGATAATCGCCAGCTATTTATCCATCGAAGATCTCAATAATTTTGGGCAAACATCGCCGACAATGAGCGAACGCCTGAGGTCATGCGGTCTGGAAGAGGTCCATCACTTCCTCTCCCTGACCAGCCAAAGGCAGACTTCGTGTCGGGCAATCATTCAGTCCAGTCATCTACTCCTTGAGTACCTCAGGACATTGTCTATATTTTCTGTTCGTCATTTCCCTGCACAACAGGGCCCGGCCTTTTACTCCTGCTATGCCAGCCATTTGCGCCAGCAGATTCTTGATGGGGCCGCACTGACACTTATACCCAGTGGCATTTTAAATGTTCGCCACAACCATCATCTGCGTGATCATATTCCCATTGTCATTGAGGGGAAGGCGGATAACTACAGCGATATCCTGACTCCGGGTCCTGATGGTCAATGGGTCAGGGAAGCTGAGATCAAACACGATTCCCCGGTCAAATATGGTCATCAGCAGGCCGACCATATTTTATTTGTCGAGCAACCCTCTGCGTTGAGCATTGGGGGAGTACCGTTTCGTTACAATTACACTGGCAAAGAGCATTTTCTGTCTGTCTATGAACGCAAAAATAATTCGTGGGTTGAGCAACAACTGACATCGGGTGAGATTTTTCCTGAATGTAAGGATAGGCATATCATTGGCATGTACCTGTCACCTGATGCCAGATCACTGGTCTGTATTAACATGA
This sequence comes from Endozoicomonas sp. ONNA1, assembly GCF_024606325.1. Lineage (NCBI taxonomy): Bacteria > Pseudomonadati > Pseudomonadota > Gammaproteobacteria > Oceanospirillales > Endozoicomonadaceae > Endozoicomonas > Endozoicomonas sp. ONNA1. The sequence continues at coordinate 5,382 of NZ_JAHHPN010000869.1, read as the reverse complement.
ACTACGCTGTTGCTATTCTCGGTCGGGGGGCTGATGGGCAGTGGATCAATAAAGGCAACATTAATACAATACTTCGTCATAGGCTGTTCAGTGCCGACAGCAATCATTTTGTGCTTTATAGTGGACCACGCATCAAGGTGATGAGCCGGGCAGACGATGGTTCCTGGTCACAAACGGGTGACATTGTTGTTACCGACCCTCCTGATGATCTGAAAGAAACGCCCAGCGGCGAAAAAGTGAGCAACTTTGAGTTTGATCTTGACGTGGTATTCAGTCCGGATAACCGCCATTTTGCTACATGGTTTGAGGAGGTCGGCAATGATTCACATCACAATGATATTCAACAGCGTTATTTATTTGTCGTCATTTTTGCCCGTGACCCGCAAGGGCAGTGGCGTGAAAAAAAGAGAATCATTGAATGCTGTAACCGGCCAACCCGATATTTCGCTCTTAAACCTCAATTCAACCTGGATGGTCGGCTTCTGATTATCACCACTCCGGAAAGTATTGATATCTGGGAATTAACCGACGACCAATGGCACAAAGCTGCACAGAAGGAGCCCTGGAGCGGCGGCGGTGATATTCAATTTTCTTTGGACCCTTGTGAATTCATCAGAAGTTGCAATCAAAGCGTAACGATCTGGCGTAAGGCAGCGTCGGGAATGTGGGGCGAGACACAAACATTTCCGGCTGAGTCCCTGGTAGTCAAAAGTCCCAGCGGTGAAACCATTGTTTGTAACGATCCTGCCGGACACACTGATCTCTATCAACGTAAGCCTTTTGCTGAACCTTTCGGTCAGCCATTCGGTGAAACTGCCGCCGTTGAGTGGGTTAATCAACGCATTGAGTTTTCCATCATAGGTGCAGATTTCAATGGGGAAGGTTGCCTTTTGGCTGTGGTTCCCAAGACGGCTACGCACAGCCTGATTCTGTTCGGGTTGACGGCAGACGGTAGCTGGCTGGAAAGGGCCCGTTTGCAAACAGAAGGCAGGATTTACAAATTTCGCTTCAGCCCTTGCAGCCGCAACCTTCAAGTCCACAGTTTGAGCCCTGCCAGCGGCTATGCCAGAGGGCGAGAGTTTTTTTCGCTCTGGCAGATCATGCCCGATAAAGTCACCCGGACAGCTGACGGGGAATGACGACCTCCTACTTAGCGACCATCATGTTGTTGATTTTGAGCTGGCCAAAGTTAAGGGGAAGCTGCACCTGATATAAGAAAAGATGATCCTGTCTCTAGCAGCCCCTGCAGTGTTCAAAGTCTGCTCAATCCTTTTGATACTTTATCCAGGAAGCTATGATAGTCGTCAGGATTCAGTCCCAGTTTCCGCAAGTATTGAATAGTATGATGAACAACTTCTTCAGTAGTATAATCTTGGCTGGCTTTAACATCATCAGGCACAGCCTCAATCGGCTCATTTCTCATTCGACGGTCATGGATATATTCGAACCAGGCTTGTAAAAACTGATTGATCAGTTTTAATTCCTGCATATTTTCAGGACAACGGAAAAACCGAAACTCCATTGTGGAATATGGATCGATCACCTCAGTTCCTGGAATATGCAACAAAGATATGGCCATATATTTGTCTATCATCACATCAGCAATTTCACCAAACATTTGTTGCAAGGGGGCCATCTGCACAAAATGACTATATATTTTTGAAAACTGTTTAAGCTTATCCAATTTTTCTGAATCCGTTAACCAGTCACCATTCGCTTCTTCATAATTGGAACCAGCTAACTTTTCATTATACGTAGCAATCATCCAATTGATCCGTTCAATGGCTAACCCTCTCATGTCAGAATAATCAGAAAACAATTTATACCATTGACTCTCATTATTTTTAACAATTCGGTCATTATTACCGAATGCCCTGATTAGATAAGGATTGCTCTCAATTTCCCTCTGTAATTCCAGTAGAGCTCCGGGATTACCATGCGTAGCGGAGAGCGCATCGACATGCTTGTGACCGGAGGCATAACCTATGAGCCCATCTTTAATCATTAAGTCAACCAGTTCAAATACTTTTTCTAAACAATTATTCGCACCGGCGTCACCATCGTGGTAAGGCGTACAATTAAACTCAAGCCATCTCCTAAAGTCTACAAAAGGAGTTACATAGAATTGACCGTCAAAAGTGAAACTTTCAGGATCATAACCTGTCTTATTTGCTCCTAATCTTTTCATATGTTTATTGACTTTATTAAGATAATAGTAACTTGACCCGCCCCCTTGTTCATCTTCAGAAATCAAATCATATTCCAACTCTTCACCAAATTTGAGATCAATACGCTTGTCGAGTGGAATACCCTGTCCAGCTGTATCTGGCTTTTTTTCAGACATATCATTAAGAGCATCTAACCAGCGTCTTCTAAATTTCGAACCCATGACTTCTTCATTAAAAGTCATTCTAAGCTTATGATTACTTCTCAGGGCAGCAATAATGGAATTCTTGCACTTTATACATCCAACGGTTTCCTTCCTTATCTCATCAATAAGTTCTCGCTTGTAGCGAACACTAAATCTCATAAAATGGTCATATTCTGAAAAATAGCCATCCCCAAAAAGCATCCTTTCAAAGAATTGAAATGTCTCATGCCCAACAAATTGATAGCCCCTACTATCATCAGAGCCCTTGAAATTTTCATAAAGGTAATCAGGTAATAACTGACCAAGATAATAATATTGACGATATCTATCTGACATCTCAATTTGTCGCTGAGCAAACATTTCTGACAATATTGAATCTATTATTTCGATTCGTTTATGACTAATTGTTTGATTGGAACGATACTTATCAGCATCGTTACTATAAATAAACTTCTGATCTCTTAACAATCCTTCCGTGAACAATATAAAATCCACAAATATTTCTTTAACATTCTCTTTGGTAGTAACATAATCAGTACTATCAAAACGCAAATAACCATTTGTCTTCCATTTTTTATGCCCGATGACTCTTTCGATGGATAAACCATGCTCCTCAGCCAGTTTATTAACAGTATTTAACAAATGCCCGGCTGCCTCCCGGGGTGACAACAGTACATCAACGTTAAGCTCTTTTCCTCTCTTGCGCTTTCCCGGTTTCATTTCCGATGATGCTTGTTGGCTTTCCGCCCTGGTCTGCTCTCTATTTTTTTCAGGTACCCGATCACCTTTGTCACTCGCTGTTCCCTCTTTATTTGAGTTACCGAGGCTGATTATTCCGTTTATGTCACTTATATTAACTTTCAAAAAAAAATTGTCAGCAGTACCAAGTAATAAAGGTAAAAAAACATTCAAGACATTTGCGCCATTGCTACCCTCATTTTTTCCATGGGCTAGCTGGTAGAAATCATCCTTTTCTTTTTTAGAAAAACCTGTATTCTTTTTGTAATCGAGTTCCTGAAACTCTTTTGTCACTTTGTATGTTTTACTTGTAAGATAGGGGTCTTTCCAGTCTATCCGATCTGCTATTTTTTTTTCCTTAAAAGCATCAACTAACATTTTGTCAGTACTGTTTTTTTCAATGGGAGGTTTACTGAAAAAAAGCTTCCCATTCAGTGCCGGAGTTAAAACATTCTGATAGTCAAAAGAAAGCGAACCAAAAGCTAGCACGTGGGAAACATTCAGGAATGAACAGAAAAAAAATATAAATAATTTCATAGTAACAAAGTTCAGTTTTTAACCATATTTCTTGATTATGATAATTCGAATAATCTCTGTTGAGTAACCCCTGGTGCTATACCTGTGAAAGGACACGCTCAATACCTACCATTAAATACTCTGAGCAAGTACTTCTGTACATGAAAAAGTACTAAGAATTCTATTCACAAGGATCACCACAGTGCTCTCTAATTATTCTAATATTCAATTAACTTCGCAAAAAGGTAGTAACAGACTAGTTATTAATCAAGTGTGCCGGGGAAATATTCTTTCGCCAATAACGAAGTTTATGTGTCGTTGTCCGATTTCTCACCAAGGCTCTGGAGACTGACTTACTCATTCAAGCCTATAAGTATCCAACCAACCGACCAGAAACATATCTCCAAATTGAAATTTCATCCTATCTGAAGGTTATATCTGCCTTTCACCGCACCGACTGATATTTACCTAATATCTGTCGTCAGTAACGATGTCTTTATGGCGACCCGTTTCAAAACGTCGGCAAAAGAATTTACCACCGTCTTTGTATACAGCAGTTCCCGCCAATCATTGACAAATGTCCGAATCAATAGGTTATTCCATAAGTCAAATCCTAAGATGATGAAAGAACACCCGGTTCCGCATCATTGCATCTTTTAACACCTTATCCCAACTGACTACTTCAGTGTAGAGATTAAGACTATCATGCCAACGGAAGTACCCCTGTCGATCTGGAAGGGGCTTGAAATCTTTTTCTTCTTCCAACCAAGTCTTCACCTTTTTGTTTAAGTCACAGATAACATAGCCATAGAACGGGGTGTTGGTGTTAATCTGTATCTCCCTGCCCTGGGGTGTGGTGAACTCGCCATCACGTAGCTTGCGAACATAGCGAATAATTTGCTGCACAGGATCTTCCTTAGAAGATGGGTTGGCAAAATCATCTCGCTGTGGCCTCTTGAACTCGAATATAGTTACAGGATTGCTGGCTTCATTCTCACCTCGAAAAACCATTCGGTGATCAAATGCCAGAATATCTGGCCTGCCTGACTTTCCTTCCAAAGGGATATCAGAGGAGAGGTACTCGGTAAAATTGAGGCGTTCATCAATTAACCAAAGGTTATGATCCTCAAAAGGTGTTTGGTCACTGTCGCCTTTTCTGGGGAAAATAATGTCATGCACTACACCCTCAGAAGAGTACTTACCATCATCACCGGTTTGCAGGCTTTTTTCAAAAATGTCAATAACACTGCGACGCATGGAAATATAATGAGCCAGGTAACGATGTCTTTATGACGACCCATTTCAAACCGTCGGCAAAAAAATTCCTTACCTTCTTTGTAAACGCTCTTGACATTAAACGTTAGAAAATATTTTAAGCAGGTAAACCGACCGAACCCCTTGCCGCCCTGAGTGATTTTGTGGTCTGAGTAGAGTGTATCGAAAGAGTTTCGATTTTCAGTATCGAACCCTACACCATTGTCAATAACAGTAAAGCCACAAACAGCAAGCATGGAATTTTCTAACAGATCGTCTTGTTGTTCACGATGAACAACAATCTGTACAAGGCCACTATCATTGCCAGTGCATTCAATGGACTGAATCGCATTGACCATCAATTCAATAATGGGGGTGTAGACGTTGACACCAGAGCCTGCCGGAATATGATCGACTGCACGTTGTATGTTGACGTTACTCATAGTATCTCTCTAGCAGCCTGTCGGACTTAAGCGTCCGTAGCGAGGATTGCAAGAAATTGA
>NZ_JAHHPN010000868.1:0-10354 GCF_024606325.1 Endozoicomonas sp. ONNA1 | reverse complement strand
GAGCTAGGGATAGCCCGAAAGACTGTCTATAGATGTCTACAGAGTGCTTGAGGAATAAAGCTAACAGCATAGTCATAGCTCAGGTTTCACTGCCTTCATTACTGCCTACAACTCTGCCTACATTTTGTTATGTGAAGTGGTATTGAAATTGTTGTAAGATGATTGCTCATTTGTCTACAGTCCACGGCACACAAGGGATACAGCAATGAGTAATCATAAAGAAGAATACGACCTTGATCTAATACAGGAGTATCAATAAATACTATTTGATTTGCATCAGTTTTTCGAAACGCTGACAGTGCAGTTAAGTGCTGATCTCCTGACACGATCTTTATTGAACGGTCTGGTTATCCTTTCAGAGGTCAGGAAGACCCGTTGGGGGTGAAAGGATATCCAGACAGACAGGATGTAAACTTGTCAATGTTTCCAGAATGCTGGAGTAAAGAGTACCAGAACGGTAATAACTTCCAATCTGCCCAGCAGCATTCCCGCGCTCAGTAACCACTTGGCTGTATCAGGCAGCGATGAAAAATTGCCTGCTGGTCCGATGATATCTCCAAGTCCGGGTCCAACGTTGGTGACGGCCGTCATTGCACCGCTTAGGCTGGTGACAAGATCCAGCCCCAGCAGGCTCAAAAGCAGGGTGAGAATGGTGGTCAGAAGTACGAAAAAGAAACAGAAAGCGATCAGGGATCTCAATATGTCGCTGCTGATTTGATGGCCGTTATAACTTTGTACAAAACAGGCCCTGGGATGAGCCAATTGTTTCAGTTGAATCCCCAACAGGCGTGCACCAATCTGAAAACGGAAAACTTTTATTCCGCCTGATGTGGAGCCTGAACAACCGCCAATACCCGTCAGGCAAAGAAACAGGGTGGCTGCAAATCCTCCCCAAAGGGTGTAGTCCGTCAATGCATAACCTGTCGTGGTGATAACAGAAACGGTATTAAAGGCAACCAGGGTCAAAGACTTGAACAGAGAATAGTCACTGTTGATAAACAACCAGAGAGTGAAAAGCCCCCAGAGTATTATCAGGAACTTGAAATAAGCCTGTACCTGATTATCTCTCAGCATCGAGTGAGGATCCCCCCTGAGGAATTTGACAAACAGAACGAAGGGGAGAGAACCACAAATCATGAACACTATAGCAACCCAGTGAATGAAAGGGTTTTGGAACTGAGCCATAGAGTTGTCGGAAGTTGAGTAGCCCCCGGTGGAAAGAGTGGTCATAGCGTGATTGATGGCTTCAAAGCCAGTCATGCCTCCCAGAAAATAAAGATACGCACAAAAAACGGTCATACCCAGGTAGATACAAACAATACGCTTGGCGATGCTGCCTGAGCGAGGCATGGCCTTGTCTGACCAGTCGGAAGACTCGCTTTGGAACAGGCGCATACCACCCACTTTCAGGAAAGGCAGTACCGCAACAGCCAGAACAATAAAGCCAATGCCACCCAGCCATTGAAGCAGTGAGCGCCACAGGAGCACCCCGGTATTCATCTGGTCAAGTCCACTGAGCACGGTAGAACCGGTTGTTGTAATCCCGGACATGGTTTCAAAAAATGCGTCGGTATAACTGATATCCAGTTGTATATACAGAGGCAGGGCTGCGAAGGCACTCATTGTGAGCCAGGAGGTATTGGTCAGCAGGAAGATTTGTCTTGGGTTGAGATTGAATTCTGGTACACGACAAAAGTAGTAAAGCGGTGCACCTGCCAGCAGGGTTATCAGGGCCGACAAAGTGAATGAATAAACCCCTTCCGCGCCAATAACGAAATCATGCAGGGCTGGCAGTAGCATCAGTACTGATAACATCACCAGAAACAGGCCTATGACGAGGAGAACGGGGCGGAAATTCATGGTTGTTTTTGTTTAATTAGTTAAACGTCGAACTATTACACTTGAAGGATTCGAAGTAATTAAGGGTTAGTACTTAGCGGCAGGTCGCGCTAACTGAATGTTTGGTCCTCAATCTTCTGACATGAAAGCATATTACCGTCAGATCCATGGAGTAACCTTGAATAAGACGGAAACATGAAAAGATCAGTTGGCCGAAAAATAGCAGAGCGAAAGGCTCGAATTTTATAGATTCTACTTATTAAACGATCAGGTTAGATTTTTACGATCATACGACCGGTTACCTGACCCACAGTGATGGCTTCAGCGTATTCAGCAACTTCTTCCAGAGAGACTTCCTGACAGGCCAGGTTGTAGAAATCTTCGGGCAACAGCTCCATCAGTCGTTCCCAAGCCTGAATACGTTTTTCTGTTGGACACATTACTGAGTCAACCCCCTGAAGATTCACGCCTCTCAAGATGAATGGCATCACTGTGGTTGGAAGGTCAAAGCCCCCCGCCAGGCCACAGGCTGCAACAGCACCACCGTAGTTCATTTCCGAGAGAACCTTGGCGAGCAGTTTGCTGCCAACCGTATCGACGGCACCAGCCCACATTTGTTTATCCAGTGGGCGGGCGGGCTCTTCAAAGCGGCTTCTTGGCAGGATTAGTTTGGCCCCCAGGTTGATCAGCATGTCGGAGTTTTCAGGACGGCCTGATACAGCGACAACGTCGTAACCCAGTCTTGCCAGTAGGGCGACAGAAGTAGTGCCCACGCCACCACTGGCGCCAGTGACCAGAATCTCGCCTTTTTCAGGTGTGACACCGGACTGCTCCAGAGCCATCACGCATAACATAGCTGTGAGACCTGCTGTGCCGACTATCATGGCTTTTTGGCTGTTGAGTCCGTCTGGCATTTTCACTAGCTGACAGGCTTTAACCCTGGCTTTTTCAGCCATACCGCCCCAGTGGTTTTCACCCACGCCCCAGCCGGTGAGAATGACCTTGTCACCTTCGGAAAATTCAGGACCGGAGGAATCGATGACTGTGCCGGCAAAATCGATGCCCGGAACCATGGGGAAATTGCGGATAACCTTGCCCTTGCCGGTGATGGCCAGGCCGTCCTTGTAGTTGAGAGAGGAATATTCCACCGCTACCGTCACTTCCCCTTCGGGTAGACGACTGTCGTTCAGTTCCTGGACAGAAGATACAGTGGCATTGCCTGCCTGCTCTAGCAACAGTGCCTTGAACATACGGCGCTCCATCGGTTCAATGAAAGATGGTGAAATTATAGGGGTAACTCTGCGAATAACAATGGTCAGTCAGATTCCTGATTCAGAAGATTCAGAAACGCATTGGTCGCATTGGATAAGGTCCGCTCTCTGTGGGTGATGTAACCCAGCTCTCGTGAAGGCGTACGGCATTGTGTTTTCAGTGCAACAAGATCGTCGTCCAGCATTGAAGCGGGCAAAATGGTCCAGGCCAGTCCGATAGAGGCCAGCATCCGGATCGTTTCAAGGTAATTGGACGTCATGGCAGTTTGCAGAGACAAGCTTTCTTGTTCGAACAATTTACGAACCAGTCGGTGAGTAAATGTGTTTGAGCTTGGCAGAATCGCCTGGTGTTCACTTAATTGCTGAGTGCTGACTTTTTTTAGACCCGACAGGGGGTGGTCTTTGGCCGCCATGAACATCAACGGATCATTCCAGATCAGTCGGGATTCAAAACGATCCGGATTGTCAGGAGAGAGTGTTACGATACCGAATTCAATGTCACCCCGAATCAGCATTTCGTAAGCCACTTCAGAATCCACAAAACGAATGTCGAGTCTGACCTCCGGATAGCGACGAGAGTATTCCCTCAATATACCTGGAAGCCTGCGCAGGCCTATGTGGTGGCTGGTGGCCATAGCCAGAGTGCCTTTTACCTGAGTCTTCAGGTTGCTGATTTCCTGACGGGAATCCTTCATCAACGCCAGCATTTGCCGGGCTTTGGGCAAAAGGATGCGCCCAGCTTCGTTCAAATTGATCTGTCGACCGATGCGATCAAACAACTGGGTATCCAGTTGGCTTTCCAGGGAAGCAATACGTTTGCTGACAGCTGGCTGGGTCAAATGCAGCTTTTCTGCCGCCAGAGAGAACGAGTTGCACTCAGCAACGGTCAGAAATGCGGTAAGGCTTGGTATATCCATGGTTCAGTTTTTTGTGAAGAGCTAACAATTGATAACTTATAGTTATTAATAGCATAAAAAAGATGAATTTGAGTAATCTGTTCTCTCGTTCTAGGATACCCGTATAACGAAAATGCGGTAATGAGGATTCAGCTAATGGCAGGTAAGACGCTCTATGACAAGCTGTGGGACAACCACCTTGTTCGTCAACGGGACGATGGTTCGTCTCTGATTTACATTGATCGTCAGCTACTTCATGAAGTCACCTCTCCACAGGCGTTCGAAGGTCTTCGCCTTGCTGGCCGCCAACCCTGGCGTATTGATGCCAATCTGGCAACGCCTGACCATAATGTGCCGACTACCGTTGATGAACGCAAAACCGGCATTGATGGTATCGAAGATCCTGTCTCCAAAATTCAGGTCAAAACACTGGATGATAATTGTAATGATTTCGATATTGTTCAGTTCGATATGATGGATACCCGTCAGGGTATTGTTCATGTTGTGGGCCCGGAGCAAGGCGCAACCCTGCCGGGTATGACTGTAGTTTGTGGTGATTCCCATACGTCGACCCATGGCGCTTTTGGTGCTCTGGCCCACGGTATTGGTACCTCCGAAGTCGAGCACGTCATGGCGACCCAGTGTCTGGTTGCCAAGAAAATGAAGAACATGCTTGTGCGTGTTGATGGCGAGCTGGGTCTGGGGGTTACGCCTAAAGACGTGGTTCTGGCCATTATCGGTAAGATCGGAACTGCCGGTGGCACGGGCTTTGCCATAGAATTTGGCGGTGATGTTCTGCGTGCCATGAGCATGGAAGGTCGAATGACCGTCTGCAATATGGCCATTGAAGCAGGTGCCCGGGCGGGCATGGTCGCGGTTGATCAGACCACGGTTGATTATGTGAAAGGTCGTCCCTTTGCACCCAAAGGTGATTTCTGGAACAAGGCAGTAGACGCCTGGTCCGACCTGTACTCTGATGCCGATGCTGTTTTTGATGAAGTGGTCGTTCTGCAAGGTGAAGACATCAAGCCTCAGGTGACCTGGGGCACCTCTCCTGAAATGGTTCTGCCTGTAGATGCCAACGTACCCTCCCCGACGGATGCTGAAGGTTATGAAAGAGCCCTGGAATATATGGGGCTGACAGCAGGCATGCCGATCACGGATATTCCTGTTGATCGTGTCTTTATTGGTTCCTGCACCAACTCACGTATTGAAGACCTCAGAGAGGCGGCTGCTGTCGTAAAAGGCCGAAAGGTAGCCGACACCGTTAAGGAAGCACTGGTGGTTCCGGGCTCGGGTCTGGTAAAAGAGCAGGCAGAGAAGGAAGGGTTGGATAAAGTCTTTGAAGCCGCTGGTCTGCAATGGCGTGAGCCAGGCTGTTCCATGTGTCTGGCCATGAATGCTGACAAGCTGGGAGCCGGTGAACATTGTGCTTCCACTTCTAATCGTAACTTTGAAGGTCGTCAGGGTTTTGGTGGTCGAACACATCTGGTCAGCCCGGCTATGGCGGCAGCGGCTGCAGTAACCGGCCATTTTGTTGATGTGCGACTTTTCATTAATAAAGAAGTGATGGGACAGGGGGCTCAGACACTATGAAGGCATTTACTATTCATACCGGTTTAGTGGCGCCGCTTGATCGTGCCAATGTTGATACCGACATGATCATTCCCAAGCAGTTTCTGAAATCCATCAAGCGCAGTGGCTTTGGTCCGAATCTGTTTGATGAATTGCGTTACCTGGATGAAGGGCAGCCAGGCCAGGACTGTTCAAAACGTCCGGTGAATCCAGACTTTGTTCTGAATCAGGATCGTTATCAGGGTGCATCCGTACTGATTGCCCGGCAAAACTTTGGTTGTGGCTCCAGTCGGGAACACGCGCCATGGGCTCTGGATGATTTTGGTTTCCGCTGCGTCATTGCGCCCAGCTTTGCCGATATTTTTTACAATAACTGTTTCAAGAACGGCATTTTGCCGATCACTCTTTCGGAAGACGCTGTTGATGCGTTGTTCAGTGAAATTGAAGCACAGGAAGGCTATCAGCTGAAAGTCGACCTTGAACGTGAAAAAGTGATCAAGCCAGATGGCAGTGAGCTTGGCTTTTCGATCGATGAGTTCAGACGTCACTGCCTGCTCAATGGTCTGGACGACATAGGTTTGACATTACAGGACGCTGATGAGATCAAAGCCTTTGAAGAACGTCATCGCAATAATCAGCCCTGGTTGTTTGATGCTATCCGTTAAATCCGGTCAGTTTACAAGACAGTATTTTTAATCAGAGGTAAAGGTAAGTGAGCAAGCAGATTTTATGCCTGGCGGGTGACGGTATTGGTCCTGAGATTGTCGCTGAAGCGCTGAAGGTTCTGGATGTCGTTAAAGCCCGCTTTGGGTTGACTATTGAAATCAGTAAAGGTCTGGTGGGTGGTGCTTCTCTGGATGTTCATGGTGTTCCCCTGACCGATGAGATTCTGGCCGAAGCGAAAAAGTCTGATGCCATCCTGTTTGGCTCTGTGGGCGGTCCCAGGTGGGATGACCAGCCTATGATGAACCGCCCTGAGCGTGGACTGCTGAAGTTGCGTGCCGAACTGGGACTGTTCGCTAATCTGCGGCCAGCAATGTTGTTCTCGCAGCTGGCTGAAGCATCCAGCCTCAAGCATGAATTGGTGGCGGGTCTGGACATTTTGATCGTCCGTGAGCTGACCGGCGGTATCTACTTTGGTGAGCCAAGAGGTGTACGAACACTCGAGAGCGGTGAGCGTGAAGGTTACAACACCTACGTATATCGTGAATCTGAAATCAGGCGCATTGCCAAAGTAGCTTTTGAAGCGGCACAAAAGCGAGGTGGTCGACTGACATCGGTTGATAAATCCAACGTGCTTGAAGTGACCGCCCTCTGGCGTGAAACAGTGACTGATATGGCTTCTGATTACCCTGACGTGGAACTGAGCCATATGTATGTTGATAATGCGGCAATGCAGCTGGTGCGTGAACCCAAACAGTTTGATGTGATGGTCACCGGCAACATGTTTGGTGACATTCTGAGTGACTGTGCCGCCATGCTCACCGGTTCCATTGGCATGCTGCCGTCGGCTTCTTTGAACGAAGCCAACCAGGGTATGTATGAGCCTGTGCACGGTTCTGCCCCGGACATTGCCGGTCAGGGTAAAGCGAACCCACTGGCCCAGATTCTTTCTTTGGCGATGCTGCTCCGTTATTCTCTGGGGGAAATGGCAGCGGCTGATGCGATTGAAAAAGCAGTCAGTGATGTTCTGGATCAAGGACTGCGTACCGGAGATATTGCCTCAGAAGGTTGCACACTGGTAAGCACCTATGAAATGGGTGACGCCGTTGTGGCTTGTTTGAAGGCTTGAGCATTTAGGGGGTAGTTATGAAAAAAGTCGGTTTTGTTGGCTGGCGGGGAATGGTCGGCTCAGTGTTGATGGATCGTATGCGTGAAGAAAACGACTTTGCGATTATCGATCCGGTCTTCTTTACCACATCCCAGCACGGTCAGCCCGGTCCACTTATGGGTAAAGATCACAGCAAGCCTGTTGCAGCGCTTCAGGACGCTCATTCGATTGATGCGCTGGCCGCGATGGATATCATTATTTCCTGTCAGGGTGGCGATTACACCAATCAAGTCATTCAGCCCCTGCGTGACAGTGGTTGGCGGGGTTACTGGATTGACGCTGCTTCTTCTCTGAGAATGAAGGACGACAGTGTTATTGTTCTGGATCCAGTCAACCGTCCGGTTATCGACCGGGCCATTGACGCCGGTGTTAAGAACTTTATCGGTGGTAACTGTACCGTCAGTCTGATGCTGATGGCGATTGGCGGACTGTTTCGCGAAGGTCTGGTGGACTGGGTCAGTGCCATGACTTACCAGGCTGCCAGTGGCGCCGGTGCCCGTAATATGCGTGAACTGATCACACAGATGGGTGTGATTCGTGACAATGTTGCTGAAGAACTGGCTGATCCTGTCAGTGCCATTCTTGATATAGACCGCAAGACCTCTGATCTGCTGCGCAGCTCGGATTTGCCACAGAATGAATTCGGTGTACCTCTGGCAGGCAGTCTGATTCCTTACATTGATCGTCAACTGGAAAACGGGCAGAGCCGGGAAGAGTGGAAAGCTCAGGCAGAAACCAACAAGATTCTCGGTCTGGACGGTCAGGCTCTGGTGCCGGTGGATGGTGTCTGTGTTCGCATTGGAGCCATGCGTTGTCATAGTCAGGCGTTGACGATCAAACTGAACAAAAATGTTCCAATGGCTGATGTGGAAAGCCTTGTTGCCAGTGCCAACGACTGGGTTTCGCTGATCCCCAATGACCGTGAGATGACCATGGAGAAGCTGACACCCGCAGCAGTGACCGGTAGTCTGGATATTCCAGTGGGTCGTGTTCGCAAATTGAATATGGGGCCTGAATATCTGTCTGCCTTTACGGTAGGAGACCAGCTGTTGTGGGGGGCTGCCGAGCCTCTGCGTCGAATGCTGGGTATTTTGCTCTGATCTTTTGGCTGGCAGCCTTAAGTCCGACAGGCTGCTGGACCAACTTTTTCTATCTCTCTTGCTGGATATTAAGTCCTGCCTGTTTGCTCAATAGCTCCAAAACAACTCGTTTACTCGTTCCCGCGCTCCAGAGGATGTCATTTCACTGAGTGAGGTCACTGTTCCGGTGTACATCAAAAAGCTTGCGTTTTCGATGTATTCTTTTATGATTCGTCAGGTCAAAAGCATTCTTGCAAATATTCCCGCATGGTCTCTGCAGACCGTCCTCTCCGACCACTGTCGTATCGCAGGTTTGTGGTCCGCTATGGTCTCTTCTTTTGTGGACCAACAGGGCGTTGCTATTATCGAATAGCTTTCCGCATGGCCACGGCCGACCATCCCCTCCGATTAGTGTTACTTCGCAGGTTTTTGGCCCGCTATGGTATAAGCTTTTGTGACTCGACAGGCTTGAAGCACTCTTACACACCGCCCCGCACGGCCGCTGCTGCCCATCCTTCCCCATTACAGTTTCCTTACAGGTTTGTTGCCCGGTGTGATCTTTTCTTATATGTACCATCATTGCCTGATAACTCTTGTAGACCTTCCCGCATGGCTGCTGCTGGCCAATCTCTCCGGCCATGGTCACTTTACAGGTTCGTTTCCCACTGTGCACTCTGCTTTTGTGACCCGAAAGAGTTTGAGCGTTACTGAAGACTGATCCGCATAGTCGCTTCTGGCCATCTTTCCCAACTACAGTTACGTCACAGGTTTGTTGTCCAGTGTGGAAGGTTCTTTTGTGATCCGTCAGGGCTTTAGAGCTTTTGCAGTCCGCCCCGCATCGGCGACGCTGGCCATCCTCCCCGATCACGGTTACGTCACAGGTCCGTTGCCCGCTATGGTAACTGTTTTTGTGAGCTGAAAGGGCTTTAGCATTCTTGCAGATTGAGCCACATGTCTGCGGTTGGCCATTCTTCCCGATCACCATCACGACACAGGTTTTTTGCCCGGTATGATATCTTCTTTTGTGACCCGACAGGGTTTTAGTACTCTGGAAGACCATTCCGCATGGCCGTGGCTGCCCATCCTTTCCAACTACTGTCAGGTGACAGGTTTGTTGCCCGCTATGGTATGAGTTTTTGTGATTCGACAGGGCTTGAACACCATTGCAGACCTTACCGCATTGTCGACGCTGGCCATTCTTCTCAACCATAGTCACGTTACAGGTTTGTTGCCCGGTGTGGACATTTCTTTTGTGATAAGTGAGGGCGTTAACATTCTGGAAGACCATTTCGCATGGCCGTGGTTGGCCATCTTCCCCGACTACTGTTACGTCACAGGTTTTTTGCCCGGTATGGTATTTGATTTTGTGAGACGAAAGTGATTTTTGATTCTTGTAGACTTTCTGGCATTGCCGCAGTTGGCCATCCTCGCCGACTAAGATCACGTTGCAGGTTGTTTGCCTGCCAGAGTCAATGGTACCCGCTGCCCCTGCACCCATTGAGTCTGCGATCCTGTCTGAGGCGATCCCGTCTCCAGGGCTGCAACGATAGCAGTATCTATTAGCCACGTGGGAGCATGAACTTTCTCCGGATGTTTCTTCAGTGTCGTATGTAGAACTTTTTTCACAATCTGGCACTATGCTGTCGGATGAGTCGGAAGATGGTCGGAATTGACAAACACCATTACAGGGATAGATATAACAATTTAAACCCACGGTATGCAGTTGCCAGTCAGGATCTTCATTACCGTCAGCAGAGTCAGAAAACAGGAGACTGGTGAAATAGCCTCTGATGTGAGTACTGGCTTGTGGGGCATGCTGGTCTGATGATTCTGATGGCTGATAATGAGGTGGGTCTTGTTCAG
>NZ_JAHHPN010000867.1:0-2095 GCF_024606325.1 Endozoicomonas sp. ONNA1 | reverse complement strand
GTGCCGCAAAAAGTGAGTGTTTAATAATTCTATCCTTGTCCTCTGGTTTACAGAGAAGAAGGATAGATCAGGAAAACAAGCGTGTTTTTTATCTCTTCATCAAGAAGGTGTTGCAAAATATCTTTTCTCCTGCTCCTTCCGAGAAGCAAAAGCTACGCATAACCCGTCATTCATCACGGTAATTCATTCATCCTGATGCCGGTGAGATCTTTTTGTCTGGCCATCCTTGCCGACTGAAATTACGTTGTAGGTTGCTTGTCCAGAATAGATATAACAATTTCTGTCTTACAGGTAAGGATGAATAAGGGTTTGAGCATAGAAAGACGTCTCTGCTGGTCAGAATAAAGAGTGTTTTTGTGTCTTCTTCATGAAGGGCGGGTGCCATTTCAAGGCGTGAGGTCATTGTTTCGTTCTACATCAACAAGCTTGCGTTTGCGATGTATTCCTTTATGTCGCGTCAGTTCAAAAGCATTCTTGCAGACAGTCCCGCACGGCCTCTGCAGACCATCCTCTCCGACCACCGTCATATCGCAGGTTTGTGGCTCGCTGTGGTCTTTTCTTTTGTGGATCGACAGGGCTTTGGCATTATCGAAGAGCTTTCCGCATGGCCATGGTCGGCCATCCTCTCCGGTTAGTGTTACATAGCAGGTTTTTGACCCGGTATGGTATGCGCTTTTGTGAACCGAAAGGGCTAAAGCACTCTTACACACCGCCCCGCACGGCCGCTGCTGCCTGTTCTTCCCAATTACAGTTTCCTCACAGGTTTGTTTCCCGCTGTGATCTTTTCTTATGTGATCCCTCAGTTCCTGATAACTCTTGTAGACTTTCCTGCATGGCTGCTGCTGGCCATCCTCCCCGGTCATGATCACGTCACAGGTTCGTTCCCCGCTGTGCATTCTGCTTTTGTGACCCGACAGGTTTTGAGCGTTCTTGCAGACTGCCCCGCATAGTCGCTTTTGGCCATCTTTTCCAACGACGGTTACGTCACAGGTTTGTTGTCCAGTGTGGGAGGTTCTTTTGTGAAACGTCAGAGCATGAGAACTTGTGCATTCCTCCCCGCATCGACGAGGCTGGCCATCCTCCCCAATCACGGTTATGTCACAGGTTCGTTGCCCGCTATGGTGATTGTTTTTGTGAGCTGACAGGGCTTTAGCATTATTGCAGACTGTGCCGCATGGCTGCGGCTGGCCATTTTTCCCGATCACCATCACGACACAGGTTTTTTGTCCGGTATGGCATCTTGTTTTGTGACCCGCCAGCGCTCCAATATGCCGGAAGACCATTCCGCATGGCCGTGGCTGGCCATCCTCGCCGACTACTGTTACATGACAGCTTTTTTGCCCGCTATGGTATATCCTTTTGTGATTCGACAGGGTTTGAACATTATCGTAGGTCTTTCCGCATGGTCGCTGCTGGCCATCTTTCCCAACCACGGTCATGGTACAGGTTTGTTTTTGTTTTACGGTGTGGACGCTTCTTTTGTGATAAGCGAGGGCATTAGCATTCTGGCAGACCATTCCGCATGACCGTGGCTGGCCATCCTCCCCGACAACCGTTCCGTCACAGGTTTTTTGCCCGGTATGGTATCTGGCTTTGTGAGACGTAAGTGATTTTTGATTCTTGTAGACTTTCTGGCATTGCCGCAGTTGGCCATCTTCACCGACTAAGATCACGTTACAGGTTTTTTGCCCGTTGGAGTCAATGGTACCTGCTGCCCCTGCACCCATTGAGTCCGCGGCCCCGTCTGAGGCGACCCCATCTACAGGGCTGCAACGATAGCAGAGTCTGTTGGCCGCGTGGGAGCATGAACGTTCTCCGGATGTTTCTTCAGTGTCGTATGTCGAACTTTCTTCACAATCTGGCACTACGCTATTGGATGAGTCGGAAGATGGTCGAAATCGACAAACACCATTACAGGGATGGATATAACAATTTAAACCCATAGTATGCAGGTGTTGTTCAGGATCTTCGTCACCGTCGGCAGAGTCAGAAAACAGGAGATTGGTGAAATAGCCTCTGATGTGACTGCTGCTGCCGTGCGGGGCATGCTGGTCTGATGATTCTGATGGCTGATAATGAGGTGGGTCTTGTTCAG
>NZ_JAHHPN010000866.1:0-3037 GCF_024606325.1 Endozoicomonas sp. ONNA1 | reverse complement strand
TGGTCTGAAGTCAGGACATCACAACGACCTGAATCAAACCCTTTGGCCGTACCGTCGGAGGTATCAAAGACAACAGGCTGGTACTTCATGCCATTGCTGCGAAAATAATCTGCAAGGTTCAACTCAGTGGTCGTACCGGACTGAATACAGATCGCAGCACCGTCCAGTTCTTTGGCACTGGTGACACCCAGCTCTTTTTTCACCAAAAAGCCCTGACCATCGTAATAGCTGACACCGGCAAAGTTCAGACCCAATGAAGCGTCACGGGTGAGTGTCCAGGTGGTGTTACGGGAAAGCATGTCGATTTCACCTGACTGCAGAGCGGTAAAACGCTCCTTGGCCGTCAGGGGTATGTATTTAACCTTGGAAGCATCGCCCAAAACCGCCGCTGCCACGCCACGGCAGACATCCACATCGATGCCAGACCATTGCCCCTTCTCATCAGGCGTTGCAAACCCCGGCAGTCCGGTATTGACACCACAACTCAGGTAACCTTTGCTTAACACGGTTCCCAGAGTGTCGCTATCGGTCTCCGCCTGGGCACTGGCCGCTGCCAGCATAAGAACAGGTGCCACCCATTTTGTGAGTTTTCTTATCATAATCGATCCCGTTTGTTATTTTTTTTTACTACTTTTCAGTAGGCATCTGATACCCGCGAACCTTACCGCTATTGAACAGGACTGGCAACCCCAGCCACTAATAAAGCTCTCAGGAACTGAAATCGTTCCACACAGCCCCCTTTATGTTAAACTCGGGCCACTTTTTTACATGAACTTCTCGTGAAAGACAGGCTGTGTCAGACCTCTGCCCTCTTCATGTCACTACTTTTCATGTCAATACTGAGCGACCCATGACCGAACAACTGAGCGAATACTACAAAGCCATCCTTGAATCTCTGGGGGAGGATATTCACCGGGATGGCCTGAAAGACACCCCCAGACGTGCCGCCAAGGCCATGCAGTTCCTGACTCGCGGTTATGAGCAAAGCCTTGAGGATATTGTCAATAACGCGGTGTTCGAATCCGACATCAGTGAAATGGTGGTCGTCAGGGACATTGAGCTTTACTCCATGTGCGAACACCACATGCTGCCATTTATTGGCAAGTGCCACATTGGTTACATACCTGATGGCAAAGTGCTAGGCCTCTCCAAGTTCGCCCGCATTGTGGATATGTTCGCCCGTCGTCTTCAGATTCAGGAAAACATGACCAGACAGATTGCCGACGCTATTGTTGAGGCTACCAGTGCGAAAGGGGTCGGCGTTGTCATTGAAGCACAGCACATGTGCATGATGATGCGCGGTGTCGAAAAGCAGAACTCTTCCATGACATCCTCTGTCATGCTGGGTCTGATGCGTGAAAATCAGCCTTCCCGTGAAGAATTCCTGCAGTTTATCCGCAACAAATAAACCGTTGTCGTATAAAGGAGCTTTGACAACAGACAGTTAAACTTCTTCAATGACGGGGCATGAAGAATATCGTCCTGTATGATTCCGGTTTTTTCCGGCAAAAGGGACACCCCGTCTGCTCCCGTACAAATCGCTCAGCACAATTCTTGCACATACCGGCGTGTCCACAACTTTCTAATACCGTCATTTCTTGCGGTGGCTCGAAACAAACCGGACACTCTATGATTCCTCCCGGTGCGCCTCCAACTGCACCCGCTTCCTCCGTTGCAGTTTGGCTTGCTAATTCCTCTCGTAGTTGGGTTATCAGTTCACTTTGTTGTTGAATGACTGTTGCCGGATCCTGATGATCAGAATACGGCTCCCCATCAGAAGCCTCAAACTCAAACTCAACCTCAACTTCATCCCCACTGTCTGAACCATAATCGGTTAGATAGTCCGAGCTTTCTGACGATGATATCTCTGATATTGCAGGTTCGGGGTCAATACCCAAAATACCGTGTGTAAACTCTTGCATGCCTCTCAAGTCGAGCATAAGCGGAGGTACGGGGCATGAGCGCCCGTTGGGGCAAAAGCGGGCTATATTGCTGTAAATGATGCCCAGAAGCTCGTATGGCAAGTAATTTATCAACAATTTTTTCAGTGTATCTGGCCACCACTTAATTCCTGAGTTCATATGCTCGAAAGCTGCTGATGCCATTGTATTTAAACCAATCAGAAGTGCTGTTTCTGCATCCAGTCCGGCTGTAGTGAATAAATAGGCAACGCTGTGCGGAGTATCATATTCGTGGATATTTCTGGGAAGCAACACTCCGGAGAATGCCCGAGCGTAACTTTTTCTGGTATAGCCGTTATGCAGCACGCTAAAGTAGGCATATAAGTCACTCTGGGAAAGAAAGTGGGGACCAAGAAAAGCAAGAAACATAAGGACTAAACCATTATTAACACCAACAGAATTGGACTGATTTTCTGCCGAATCTGAATAAAAATAATGGCAATAAGGATTATTTCTGCCATCTATGTTCTCAGACAAAAACAATTGTTCAAAGAGGCTTTTTGCCATTGCATTGATTAACTCTTTGTTTTCCGGGCTTTGTCCATTGAGCATGCTGATATTTATATCGAAAATACTATGCATTAGTCTCAGCATTGTTTGAATTCGACCTCTTCGATATAGAGGATTACCCAGATTCACATAATTAAAATAAAAGTTGATCAGATGTGTAAAGTCTTGCTCAGCCACCTCGTAATTTTCACAGGTTTCCAGCCGCTCATCTCCAGACAGATCGTCAGAGGTTAAATTAAGCCTGAAAAAGCCAATACGGATATTTTCAAGTGGACTCATGACGGGTTGTCCTGTTCGCCTTTGTTTTTTTGAAGGCGGTTTCCAGTTTGTCTTTTGATACTGGCGAAATCCTTCAAGATCATAGGTATCATTTGCCAGCCCCTGCTGATAAACAAACAAACACACTGAAAACAAAAGCGTCTTTAAGGCACATGGAATGGTCATACTTTCACCGACATTCATTAAAACATCTGTACTACTATTAATGAGCTTTATGTAAGCGTCCTTAGCACCTATTTGTATAGGCCATAGGGACCAATAGAAAAAGCTGATTCGGATGTTTCCAT
>NZ_JAHHPN010000865.1:0-2010 GCF_024606325.1 Endozoicomonas sp. ONNA1 | reverse complement strand
ACGGAACAGTAAGCAGGGTATAGTCAATAGCCTCGAAAATGAAGCTACCCTGAGCTCCTTTGAACGACGTACTCAGATCGGGATGGAGCCATCCAGATATTTTTCGGCACGCAGGATGAAATGCGACACTGAATATACATTCTCCCGTGTCATGGAGGAGGAGCTGACGACTGATTCCAGGCACAAATATGGTGGGGTCATGTGTATGCGCCTGACTTCCGCTGCACTCGGCCGTCTGGATGCACAAATTTATAAAGATCAAAGCCAGTTTTTGGGGGGATTCCCTGGTTTGGACGCCTTCGCCCGTAATGAGAAAATCATTGCGCAGTCAACCGATGACTACAGAAGTGTGATTCAGTACGAAGGGCGTCAGGAGACCCGTTTTTCCAATCCTCTGTCCTTACTTGACGAGTTGAACCTGCTTGAGATGAGTTCTCCCGAAAGTCAGAGGCAATTGTTGCAGACTCTAAAGCAACGCTTTAGTCACTGGCCCGACGGACGCCCGCTGGAACAGCTTTTTCCGCAATCCTGGTCAGTCTTTTACCATGAGTTAACCTTTAAAGGCAGCATGGTTGACGAGGGCATCAAAAATCTCATCAAGGTTTGTGGTGAAGAGCGCATACAATTACTGTTTGAGCAAAACCCACAACTGTTGGAGGGCAAACTGGATTCCCTGGATGGCTTTAAGCTGAACGGGGGTAGCCATTTCTTGAAAGGAATTGATTTCAGCGGCTGTTCAATGAAGGGTACCGTGTTGCAATCCTTTATATTTCAGAACTGTAAATTCGATACAGAGCGGTTAAACAGTGCCACTGTTGAAGATGGCTTTTTCTGCGCATGTTCTTTTGAAGGCAAGCGGTTTTCATCATCGATATTAGACAATGCCCGCTTTTATCCTGAAAATGATCAGGATGACCTGGTATATGAAAGTACACACCAGCTTTCCCGAATTCTATATAATTCTTGTGTCAATCAGCGCAATGAGTTCAGTCTGAAACAATGGCTGGAGGTGATGGGGAAAAGTGATTATCTACTCCACGACTCAGCACGGCTGGATGATTTAAGTCGGGATATTCTGTCCCGGCACATTGGAAAAATCACAAAAACTTATCCACAGCAACTTTGTAGGATTATTCGTGGATTTTTTTCCATTGATTTTGAAAATACTGCCAACGCAATAAGCTTTGTCTGGAATAATCCGGAATTCTATGATCGCAAAATCAAAGATCTCAAAGATGTGTATTTTGAGTTCAGAACCATCTTCCTGAATGAAGGAGATTATAAGGGGATGAGTGGTGATCCGTTTGAAAGATTATTTACGCTCTATAAAGTTGCAAACGGTGATTGTTCCCGGGAAGCGGTTTTGGCATTGATGTTAAATGTTATTAACCTGATTCTATTCCCGGAATCCAATGATAAATACATAGACTTTGGTATGAATGCCAACCGTGCGGATGAGCATGACGACTGCTGGAAGGACATTCCTGAGGTCAGTAGCGAAAGTACACAAAACCACTCAACCCCACGCCCGGAAACAGAGGGACTGCCTCTGGTTAAGATGCGGCGTTATAAAGCTTCTCTTTGTCGTATGTTCCTTAAAGATTACCGGGATTGTATTGACCAATTCTGGAAAGAATGCTCAGAAAAGAGTCAATTAAAAATAGCCAAACACTGTTTGCTTCATCAAAATGTTGCTGTTAGCCCCTCAACAACCACGGAGTTTATAAATTTGTTGTCTAAAGACCGCGACGAGGGAAATTGGCGGGACATCTATAACGCTAACATGAAAAAGCATACAGAAATTCAGAATGAGTGGGACCGGCTGTTTCCGGAATATTTCAGAACCTGAGGCAAAGTCCACTGTTATCCTTTAAATCAGTGCCCACCGTTTCAGTTGGATTTGAGTGTCCACTAAAACGGGGGAGGTTCGCAATCCGCTGGATTTTGTTGTTAGGTGGCGTAGTTATTTCTGAAGGTGGTTTACGATGATGGTGAGAGTGTCTTCTATTT
>NZ_JAHHPN010000864.1:0-5458 GCF_024606325.1 Endozoicomonas sp. ONNA1 | reverse complement strand
TTTAGACCAATTTATTGCAACCGCAGTAGGACAGCCTTAAGTCCGACAGGCTGCTTGGGCCGGTAATAACGGTCTGTCAAACAGGAATGTCTCAGATGAGGGTAAGTGGATTTGATGCAGCTAAAAGACTTTCTGGCCCGGATGACGCCGGAAATCTACCACAACATGAAACAGTCACTTGAGCTTGGCCGCTGGCCCAATGGTGACATGCTGACAGCGGATCAGAGAGAAGGCATTCTGGAAGCCCTGATCGCCTGGGAGCACGACAACTTGCCGGAAGAAGAGCGTATTGGTTATATGCCTGTGAGTTGCAAGAGTGCATCTGAACAGGATGAGTCTGAAACCACCATTTTGCGCTTTAAAGACTGAGGTATAGAACTTGACTCAAAGTCTGAGTGGCGCACTGCGCAAAATGGAATCCGTTCTGAAAGACGGTCAGCCGGTGGATTACCAACTGCCTGTAGGCGATGATCTGCTGCCCCTGAATGAACTGATGGGGAAAAAACTGACCCTGGAATATCAGGGCGAAATCAACTGCTGCCATTGCGGCCGCAAGACCAGAAAAAGTTTCAGCCAGGGCTTCTGTTATCCCTGTTTTAAAAAGTTGCCTCAGTGTGACAGCTGTATTATGAGCCCCGAAAAGTGTCATTATCATGAAGGCACCTGTCGGGATGCCGCCTGGGGTGAAACGTTCTGTATGACCGATCATGTGGTCTATCTGGCTAACTCTTCGGGTTTAAAGGTAGGCATCACCCGTGCGACTCAGGTGCCAACCCGCTGGGTGGATCAGGGGGCGACTCAGGCCCTGCCTTTTGTCAGGGTTTCTACACGACAACAGTCTGGTTTTATCGAAACCCTGTTCAAAGAATTTGTTAATGATCGAACTAACTGGCGTGCCATGTTGAAAGGAACGGCAGAGCCGCTGGATCTCAAAACACAGGCCAGTGAACTGCTGGACATGAACGCTTCACGGGTGGAAGCCCTTCAGGAGCAGTTTGGATTACAGGCCATAACACCGGTGGTTGATCCGGAGGTCGTTGATATTCGTTATCCGGTAGAGCAATATCCTGTCAAAGTGACTTCCATGTCTTTTGATAAAAAACCGGTGATTGAAGGTGTCCTGATGGGTATTAAGGGGCAGTATCTGATTCTTGATACCGGTGTTATCAATATTCGCAAGCACACTTCTTATCAAGTCAACGTATCAGTTGCAGCCTGATTTGCATGGAGAGGAAGCAGACCTCTCCTCATCATTGAGTCAAAAGCTCTAACAACAAAAGTAAGGCCATGGTAAAGGAAGGTTTAAAATGAAAGACGCCCAACCCAGAGCGATCTACCTGAAAGACTATCAGGCTCCGGATTATTGGATTGACACCACCGACCTGACCTTCGACCTGTTCGAAGATCATGCACTGGTCACCTCGGTACTTGGCCTGCGTCGTAATGAAGATCGTGGGCAAGATACCCCCGATCTGACTCTGGTTGGCATCGACCTGGAGCTGATCAGTGTCTGTGTTGACGGTTCGGAGTTGACTTCAGACCAGTACATCCTCGGTTCTGAAAGCCTGACTATACCGGTCACCAGCAAGGCGTTCTCCCTGACGGTTGTGACCCGTATTCGCCCCCAGGAAAACACTTCTCTGGAAGGTTTGTATAAATCCAACGGCATGTTCTGTACCCAATGTGAAGCAGAAGGTTTCCGTAAAATTACCTACTATCTGGATCGCCCGGATGTCATGTCCAAATTCACCACCAAGGTGATTGCTGACAAGGGCCGTTACCCGGTTCTGCTGTCCAACGGTAATGACATTGCCCGTGGCGAGTTTGAAGGTGGACGACACTGGGTAACCTGGGAAGACCCGTTCAAAAAGCCCAGCTACCTGTTTGCCCTGGTAGGCGGTGATCTTGAAGTGGTGGAAGATAGCTTCACTACTGCGAGTGGCAGGGACGTGGCACTGCGTATTTTCACCGAGTCTCACAATATCGACAAGTGTGACCATGCCATGCTTTCGCTGAAAAAGTCCATGAAGTGGGACGAAGAAGTTTATGGCCGTGAGTATGATCTGGATATCTTCATGATCGTAGCGGTGGACCATTTCAACATGGGTGCGATGGAAAACAAGGGTTTGAACATCTTCAACTCTTCCTGTGTACTGGCAAGCCCCGAAACGGCTACTGACGCCAGCTATCAGCGTATAGAAGCGATTGTTGCCCATGAGTATTTCCATAACTGGTCTGGCAACAGGGTCACCTGTCGTGACTGGTTCCAGCTGAGCCTGAAAGAAGGCTTCACCGTATTCCGTGACGCTGAATTCTCGGCAGACATGAATTCACGAGGCGTCAAGCGGATTGAAGACGCTTCGTTACTGAAGACGGCACAGTTTGCCGAAGATGCAGGCCCTATGGCTCATCCTATTCGTCCGCAGTCATTTATCGAGATCTCCAATTTTTACACCTTGACCATCTACGAAAAGGGTTGTGAAGTGGTTCGGATGATTCAGACCATTGTCGGCAAGGACAATTTTCGCAAAGGTTCAGACCTGTACTTTGATCGTTTTGACGGTAAAGCGGCTACCTGTGAAGACTTTGTGAAAGCCATGGAAGACGCTTCCGGTGTGGATCTTGGTCAGTTCCGCCACTGGTACAACCAGGCGGGAACACCGGTGGTTACCCTGACCGATGGTTTTGATCAGGAGTCAGGTCAGTACGCTCTGACAATCGCCCAGAGTTGTCCGGCCACTCCGGGTCAGGACACCAAGCTGCCTTTTCATATTCCTGTGGCTATTGCCCTGCTTGATAAGGGAGGCAAAGCCCTGCCACTGAACGAAGCCGGTGAGACTGAACGGGTTCTGCATGTGACAGCGGCTGAAGAAACCTGGACATTCGAAGGGCTGGCTGAAAAGCCATTGCCTTCTATTTTGAGAAACTTCTCTGCGCCCGTTCGTGTTAAATACGACTATAGTCGTGAAGATCTGGTATTCCTGATGAAGCACGACAGCGATGGTTACAATCGCTGGGATGCAGGCCAGCGTCTGGCCACGGCGGTCATTGAAGATCTGGTCGACGGACTGTTGAAGGAAAAAGATACTGAGATCGATTCAAGACTGATTGAAGCTTTTGGTGTCGTTCTGGCTGACGAAGGGCTGGACAAAGCAGTTAAAGCAGAAATGCTGAAACTGCCCTCTGAAGCAAGTCTGGCAGAGCAGGCGGAAGAAATTCACCCCCTGCAGATCTGTGAATCCAGAAGTCGTGTTCGCAAGGCCATTGCCGAAGCTCATAAGGACAAATTGCTGGCACTCTATCAGGCTCTGGAACTGAAAGGTGAGTATCGTCCTGAAGCCGGAGATATTGCCAAACGAACCCTGAGAAATATCTGCCTCGATTACCTGGTTGAACTGGAAGACGACAGTCTGCAACAACTGGCCGAAGATCAGTACAGAAATGCCAGCAATATGACCGATCTGCGAGCAGCCATGGGTATCGTCATTAATTCCAGCTACCAGAGTCGGGAGACCATTGATTCCCTGCTCAATGACTATCTGGGTCGTTATAAAGAGGACGCAGTGGTCATGGACAGCTGGTTTATGATGCAAAGTAGCAGCCCGTTTCTGGGGAATCTGGAGCATGTAAGGTCACTTCAGGAGCATGAATCTTTCGACAGCACCAGCCCGAATAAGCTGAGAGCTTTATTGGGTGGATTTACCAGCGGGAATATGAAGCAGTTCCATTCTGGAACGGGCGAAGGCTATGAGTTCCTGGCAGACTGGATTATTACCCTGGACAAACAGAACCCGCAAACCGCTTCTCGTCTGATGACGCCATTGACACGCTGGAAGAAATACGAGCCAGTCATAAGGGAACGCATGAGAAAAGCGCTGGAGCGGATCAAGGCAGTACCTGATCTGTCTACCGATATTTATGAAGTAGTCACAAAGAGTTTGTAATCTCTGCCTCTTTCTACCCTGCTGTCATATTGGAAGCAGGGTAGAACCCACTTAAAAAACACCCCGCTAAAGCATCCTGCCTGTAACGGAAAACCTCACTCTTTCCTGAACAGAATAACAGCTGTGGAACTTATTAGTACTTTAGTGCTCTAGATATATATTGAGCAGATGGATCGTGGTCATTAAAAAAGAGGGGGCACGCAATGGATCAAATCAAATTAGATGTTCAGTCGGCACTTTCACATTCGTGGCACAGACATTCAGAATCCTTGATGCCAGTCAGGGCTTTAACATCCCTTGTTAATGGCATCAAGGCCTGTTTTGGTGGTTATTGTGTCAGCGCTTTGCACTGTATCACCACAAAACTGATGAAAAAACAACCTGATGCATGGTTTACTAAAACACTCCATAAAACATTAAGTGCTTATAATATTAACATCCCGCTAGCCTGCGAGGGATCAATTCACTATGTTAAAAACAAGGTAAATCAACTGCATGATCAAGGGCGAAGTCTTAAGGTTAAACTTGCTTTTAAGCAGAATGGCAGTATTGTTCCAATCCCCATGTATAACTCCGATAATTCCTGGTTCCCCATAAACCTTAATTGTCAAGTCCACCGCTCTGATAATGACACAATAGCACCGGGGAAAGAGATAGCCTGCCGTCATTCCGCCCGGGCTTATGCCAGAAGAGTGTTTGGTCGACGGAAGGATTTTGAAATAATAAACACCCCTGAAAAAATACAGTCAACTTTTGCAAATACATCTGATGTCCTAAATGATGAAGAGGCTTTTCGTTCAGATGAATTAGTAGACGGCTCAATGACTGATAATCCCTATTTTGCTGATGGATATTATTTTCATAAGGAAAATTTTTCTGAGGCTCTTACGAAGCTGGTAAAAAAGTACTGGAATATGTCGGTTGGCAATGAAAAGAACTTTTATTTTAAAATATTTTTCGATGGAGAAGATGCCCACGCAATGGCCATTAGATTAAAGAAGCAGGATGGATGCATGAAAGTTATTGTTTATGACCCTAACGCTACACTCATGCACAGAACATTTCTTCTCTCGGAACCCGATCTGGTTGCAGACGTTACCGGTGAAATTCTTCAAGCTAACAGTTTCTTGTTTGGGGCACTTATTAATGTTGATGATGGCAAGAAATCTTCTGATGAATGTGATGTTCAGTGCTTTGGTGCCGCACCCATCAGGTTTACTGATCGTTTAATAATAGCAAAGGGGCATTTTAATCATCCCGAAGTAATAGCACGGTGGTACTGCTTTGAAGCAATAATGCAACAAGCCTCCCAGTATAGAGTTCAAGCAGGGTCAGCCCGCCGAGAATCTTGACCGTTTTGATAGGTGAAGAGGCGCCTGTACAGACTCTGTATTGCTTGTGCTCTATCCCGCAGCTGACGGGCGCACAGTATGGGCGTCTCGACAAGCTGGTTATTAGATGGCGTAGTTATTTCTGAAGGTGGTTTACGATGATGGCGAGAGTGTCTTCTATTA
>NZ_JAHHPN010000863.1:0-4292 GCF_024606325.1 Endozoicomonas sp. ONNA1 | reverse complement strand
CCTGTTAGGTGACTAACGGGAATCTCGCTCCTTCAGGGGCGAGAGGATGTCAACATTTGGTGTGTTGCAGCAGCCAACAGACTCACAGAGTCTGCAAAATCAGAAGACTGAGAGGCCCGTGTGACCAGCTGATAAAATCAGCAATGGTCATATAGTATGATTGACTGTCAGCAGACGGTGCCATGAGTACCGCGTTTGCCTGACAGAATCCGGTAATCCGGCGACCGGAAGTGAGGCCGCGGGAATATGCCAACAGAAACGCCTTCGAGAACATGGCAGGGTCATAAGCCGCACGCCCGCCGTCGTTATTTTAGTAGTGATCATGAAAGATCGTAGTATTGATTTCATGATGGACCTGATAATCCAACGTGTATTCAAAGGTGCCAGGAACCAACTGTTCCAAAAGCCCTGATATTCAGACTTATCAGAGGTTTTTCTGTAGGCTCAACGCAGGTGCAGTCCTCTGTTTTTTTCTTATGTGCAATCCCCGTGGCTTTTGCTAATTTTAACCACTACTCTATGAAACGTTGAGTGACGTATGTAACCATGAAAAGTTTATCTTCAAATATGTTAGTAATTGCATTATTTGTTTGCAATTCGCTTTCATCTGTTTGTCATTCTTCTCTATTTATCAAAGAGCACAGAAATGGATTTACAATCGCTGGTGAAGTTAACAGATATGAAAATAATGTGTTGTTTAATAATATAAGAATGATTCGTTATGCAAGAAATGAAAGCTTGTTAGACGTTTCTTCTGATTATGACTCTCTTGAGAATCTTTTAGAAAAACGCAATGGTAATTATGATATTTCCGGTGAAGAGCTTTCACTTTTTATCGATAATTTTAAAGATACAAGTGTTATAAGAAAACTGTTACCAATGTCGTTTTTTGTTAGTGAAATCACAGATAAGCCGATTTATATCACTGATATCCAATCTAAGGGAGATGTTTTTATTGCCCATGGAAATGTAACAAAACAAAGCAACGATAGAGTCACATTTGTATTTATAAAAAGGAATATGCTTTTCGGTAAATCGGATGATACGTGGTCTCTAAGGAAAATATACTTATATAAATCTCATTTAGATTTCGACGACCTGGATCGTGCAATAGAAGAGATTTCTTTCACTGAAGTTCAAACTGATAATTATCGTAAGTTACTTGTTTGTGGTAATGATCCAAAAAGAATTTATCCAACAAGTGTTTCAATACAATTGCTCAGTTTAGCAACTTCCGTCTTCTCAGTGGTAATCATTATAATAACCCCAATAGTAGCTCTTTATATTCCACGTATGCTCCACTCTATTCAGCGAAGACTTGAGCTAACTCAGTAGTATGATTCTCTCACTGCAAACAGACCTGCTTCAGCTGCGCGCCGAAGGGGCGCAGCTGGTGAGCAGCGAAGTCCCGGAAACCGTCTGATGTGGCACTCTGGCGACCAATTTCGACAAAGAGTTCAGTGTATTGAAAAGCGTTTCCAGTATGTGGGCGAGCACTCGAACTGGATTCTCTTGCCGGGGTGCAGTTATCTGCCCTTGACGAAGTTAAGGCTCATATGCTTTTTTCGGCTGCTTACTACGATGTGATAATTATTGACAAAGCTCTTCAATTGAAATTACTGAGTCAAGTACTAAGCATTCTTGACGGCATAATTCGGAGAAAGAATTACAAGGATTGCCATCCGCATCTACATAGGATGGTGCTTCAAGTGCATCTGTGCAAAGCTTGTGCTTATCTGTTGCTTCAATGTATCCCAAGTTATGAATCCCGCCTATGTAAAAGCTGACGATTGCTGGATTAACATCATGACTTTTTAAAACTGATTGACCACCTCCATATGCTTGTGACTTTATCCTGTATTCACATCTATTATTAAATTCTGTTTTATCATCAAGGCTAACCTCATTCCATGAGTTTGCGGCAGCAGAAAAACAAGCCATCAATGAGCTTAACATTAATAAAAGGGATTTAATTGTAC
This sequence comes from Endozoicomonas sp. ONNA1, assembly GCF_024606325.1. Classification (NCBI taxonomy): domain Bacteria; kingdom Pseudomonadati; phylum Pseudomonadota; class Gammaproteobacteria; order Oceanospirillales; family Endozoicomonadaceae; genus Endozoicomonas; species Endozoicomonas sp. ONNA1. The sequence goes on along the minus strand of NZ_JAHHPN010000863.1, from coordinate 2,313 downwards.
GATTTACCATTATTATTCCTCTAACTTTTTGTCCAAGGTTGGAGGCATTATCTTAGTATATGAATACAGAGTGTGCTCATTAATTTATGTGTCGCATAAGCCTTTTAAATCAGTAGTTCTCGATAGGAAATTCAGTGGATTTTCTTGGGTACGCCCGGCATGGGCATGAACTTATGGGGTGAAAGCCTTTGATAAAGAGATGTTACGAAAAAGAACAGTCATAGAGAGTGTCAATGATCATCTGAGAAATATCTCTGGGACAGAGTACACCCGGCACCGATCACTGTACAACTTTGCTGTCAATTTGATAGTAGGCCTAATAGCCTGTCACCGAGAACCCGGAAAGCCTCATATTGATATTTCAGTACTAACTGAGGGTCTGGCTGTGGCTTTCTGAGCGTCGAACATACGTTAGTTAAGGATTTCGTCATTTTAGCTTCATTGAGGGTCTATATTTCCTGTTCATTAACTGTAACTGGGAAATGACCATGAAAAAGTCATTCAATCTATTGCTGTTGCTTTTGTGTTTTTTTCATTCGATGGTACAGGCCAGCTCTCCCTCACAGAGTGATTTTGATTTTCTTGAGCCTATTAATGACACCGCACTGGTAGCAAATGGGCTTGAGTTCACGAAAAGCATTGCCGGCGTCTCTTTGTCTACCCTGTTGAATCTTGGTATATGGTGGGGTGTCTGTAAAACAGCAGGAATAGTTTCCGGGCTTTCAATCACCTATGATCTGGCTGCGTCGGATGCAAAGGAGCCGGATAAGTGGAAAACGGATTTCTGTTTGCAGCTGGCTCCCGTGATAACCACCGCCGAAGTGGCGCTGGCCGGGCACGTGTCTCCCTGGCCCCTGGAACAGCATTGGTGGAAACCCTTGTATTTTGCCGGTGCAGTAATGGCAGCTTATACCACTAATACGAAAACGAGGGAGCGCATCCCTGTCGCGGTCTTGACTTACCTTGCTTCCGAAGCGGTATCAAGAACCGGAGCCAGCGCTATTTCGGCATTCATGCTAAGAAAAATGAGCATAAGAGACATTTCAACTGAATGGTATGCAGCTGGTGGATACACAATATTGTCTTTGAGTAATGGGCTTATGGCAGGGGATATCGCCTATGAAGTCATGACTCATAAAGGCTTCAGACCAGCAAAAGTGATTTTTGCTTCTGCTGTCAGCGCAGCGATTGTGGGTACCCTCTTGGGCATTATTTCTGAGTTAATAATTGACGAGGACCGACAAATAAAGGCCGGTGTCGAAGCTGTAACCGCAAGCGGGGCATTAACCGGAATCGGTGCTGTAACCGTAATCGGCACTGTAGCCGGATTCGGAGCGGTAACCGGAATTGGAGTTTTAAACGGAATCGGGGCTTTATCCGGAGCTTTATCCGGAGTTGTATCCGGAGCCATAGCCGGAGCCGGACTCGGAGCCGGAGTCGGAGTCGGAATCCTGAACGAAGTCGGACTTGGAGCCGGAGTTGCAGCCCTGGCCGGAGTCGCACTCTTAGCCCCAGCCCTAGGCGGAGTTGGAGCCTTGCTTATGTTGGGCAGTTCGAAGATAAGCTCAAACAACCCGTTTATCAAAGCCGGTGTCACTCTGGTGCCTGCGTTGACTTTCGCTGTTGTCAATGGTCTTTCAAGCCACGCTGTTTATGGCTATCCACTGGAACAAAGCTTTTCAGAGACTGGCTGGACTCAGTGGAAAAAGTTCTATGCGCCCCTGAATTATCTCTCAACGTTGTTTAACTGACAGACTCAACTGTCAGCCACTGGAACAGCGGTGAACTCTGGCAGCTATCGGCTGCTCTTGTGGCTATGCCGAAGGCATAGTCTATTGGAAACATTTGATGGCTGCCTCATTTGCACCGCACTTTATTTGCAACGCACTTTGTAGTTAAGGATATTGTCACTCATAGCTTCGTTTAGAATCTATATTTCCAGTTCAGTCACTGTATCTGTATCTGGGGAATCACCATGAATAAGTTATTCAACCTGTGTCCGTTACTTTTGTGTTTGCTCTATTCGATGGCACAGGCCAGCCCACCCTCACAAAATGATTTTGATTTTCTTGAGCCTCTTAATGACACCGCACTGGTGGCAAATGGTCTTGAGTTAACGGGAAGCATCGCTGGAGTCTCTTTGTCTACCCTGCTCAATCTGGGTATATGGTGGGGCGTCTGTAAAACAGCGGGAATAGTTTCCGGGCTTTCAAGCACACATGATCTGGCTGAATCGGATACAAAGGAGCTGGAGCAAATGAAAACGGATTTCTGTTTGCAGCTGGCTCCCGTGATGACCACCGCCGAAGTGGC
>NZ_JAHHPN010000075.1:0-9857 GCF_024606325.1 Endozoicomonas sp. ONNA1 | reverse complement strand
ATGAAGTGACTGATGTCAGTGCTATTGGTGCTTTTGTGAGTATGGTACCGATGAATCTCTATGCGGTCTTTGCTCTGGCACTGGTATTTTGTACTGCGGCTATGGATTTGAACGTAGGTCCTATGTTGACCCATGAGCGCCGTGCTCGAGCCGGTGAATTGTACGACAGCCGAAAAGGAACCCCTCCGGGGTCATCTGAAGCCATCAGTAGCAGTGAAAAAGGAAGCGTTGCCGATCTGGTGATTCCTATTCTGGCTCTGGTGATCGCGACGACTGCCTCCCTGATTGCAACAGGCGCTTCTGCGCTTCAGGAAGCCGGTACGCCATTTTCTATCCTGGGCGCTTTTGAAAACACCAATGTCGTCAACTCTCTGATCTATGGTGGTCTTGTTGGCCTTCTGGTTACGGCAGTCAGGATGCTCAGCCATAATCTGGATGCCTCAACCTGGGGAAAAGCGGTTGTTGAAGGTACCCGCTCCATGCTGCCTGCCATTTACATTCTGGTGCTGGCCTGGGTGCTGGTGGATATCATCAGCTCACTGGAAACCGGCAAGTATCTGGCCGGGGTGGTCAGCAGCTCAAAGATTGATACGGGCTATTTACCTCTGATCCTGTTTGTGGTCTCCGGCGCTATGGCTTTCTCTACCGGTACCAGTTGGGGCACGTTTGGTATCATGCTGCCCATAGCGGGAGATATGGCAGCGGCTGCCGATATTGCCATGATTTTGCCTATGCTGGCTGCTGTTCTGGCAGGTGCAGTGTTTGGTGATCACTGCTCACCGATCTCCGATACCACGATTCTGTCGTCCACAGGGGCCTCTTGTCACCATATTGATCATGTGGTGACTCAGCTTCCTTATGCCCTGAGCATCGCTGCTGTGGCTATGTTGGGCTATCTGGTGATGGGTCTGACAGATTCCTCAATGACGGGCTTTCTTGCTTCCGGAGCCGGTTTTATTCTGCTTGTGTTTTTATTTCGTAAGATATCCGCTAAGCAAATGGTCAAGTCTGCAGATCATCAGTTGGCAAAATAAGCTTTGACGGTATTCATAGCTAAGTCATGTCGGAAGCTAAACCATATCGGAAGATTTTTTCCTCTGGCTGCCGAAACATTACATTAATAGTAAGCTGTAATTGATACCACATCAGAAGGCATGGATGCCTTCACCCGGAGCAGGGAAGCTATGAGTTTCGACAAACTGATGAAAGCCGTTGCCCGCAACAATCAGCTGGGTGAACTGGATTTTCGCGATAACCGCTATTACCTCACTATCGACAGCCGCATTGAGTTCACCTGTTTTCAGGCCAATGGGCGGTTCTTTATCCACGGCATCATTGCCCAGTTGCCACCCGGTGAAAAAGATCGGGAAAATCTACTCCGTAACCTGATGACCAAAACCGTGGGTCTGGCAACTACCCAGCGGGTTATTTTGTCGATAGAGCCTGACAAAGACTCATTAGCTTTACACTACTCCTGCCCGCTTCAGGGGATGGATGAAGACCTCGTTGAGAATGCTCTGGCTGAGTTCGCCAATAACTTTGAGTATTACCTCGTAGAAATCAGTCAGGAACAGACTGTCATACCAACTATGCCAACGATGATCATGCCATGACGGATAATATTTCTCACAGTTTGTTTGGCTGTCTTGTTACCTGGGCAGAAAACTCAATCGGTGGGTATAACGGACTGCGTAAGGCTAACGAAGCCTTTTTGAAAGCAGTGGTTCGTTACAGCCGTTTTGATGAGCTTCATCTGTTTCTTCATGAAAGTCAGATCGACGCTTTCAGGCAAGACTGGAAAGAATACCTGAGTCAGCATGGGGCGGGTAAAAATATCAATATTCTACCGGTTCATGATCTGCCTTCCTGTTTGCAGCAACATGTTTATAGCGTTTTTCATTCGGGTGATCCCTATATCTCTGATCTGGCCTCTCTGCGTGAAAGACACGCTTGCAGACTATTTCCTATCACCGGCAGGGCTCACAGTCTGAGTGATGATGCTCGTTTATCCCGGGTCAGGGATTTGATTTTCTCCCCCATCAAACCCTGTGATTCCATAATCTGTAGCTCCAAAGCCCAGAAAAAGGTAATGAAGCGTCTGATCTCTTCGGCCAGTGCCAGTGTCAGTGACACTGTTGGCAGGGCTATTCCTTATCGTGGGCAGGTGAGCCTGATGCCACTGGGTATTGAGCCAGCCAGACAAGAGACCGTTGCTTCCAGGGAGGCCAAGGTGCCTCAGATACTCTGTCTTGGCAGGCTATCCGCAGCCGATAAAATGGACCTTCATCCGTTACTGCTGGCATTGAATGATCTGTTTGAAGAGGGAACGGTTACCCGCTTTCAGCTGGTGATTGCCGGAAGTGGTGATGCCTCCGGCGAATATGTTCATTCATTACTGGCTCAGGCCTATGAGCTCAATCTTGAAGACTGTATTCGCTTTGAACTCTCTGTTGATGACGAGAAGCGTGAGCAATTACTAGCGGAAGCGGATGTGTTTGTTTCTCTCGCTGACAATGTCCAGGAGAGTTTTGGGCTGGCACCGGTAGAAGCTATGAGGGCAGGTATCCCTGTGATTCTTTCCGACTGGAATGGCTATCGAGACCTCATTGTTTCCGGGCAGGAAGGCTTCCTGATCAAAACCGCATCGGCAGACCATGATGATATTTCCCGTTCTCTCAGTCTTGTCAGCAAAACTCAGGCTCAACTGATTCAGGCTCAGGGAGTGGCGGTTGACATAGACGCGCTGAAACTAGCGTTATCGACATTGCTAATGGATGAATCTGTCCGGGAAAAGATGTCTGAAGCGGCAATCCGGAGAGTCAATGAGACCTTCAGCTGGCCTCTGCTGATTGAGCAGTATCACAAACTGGTAGAAGAACTGGGGCAGGAAGCTTCAAGAATACGACACCATCAGGGCAGGGCAGTGGGGATGCCCTATCAGGAGGTGTTTGGGCATTATGCTACGGTGGCTCTGCAAGAAACAGACGTTCTGGTAACCACTGATAGAGGTCTGCGGGTTCTGCTGATGTCGGAGAAAGGTTTCTTTTTCAATCAGTTGAGTCATCTCCTTGATAAAAACGAGATAAGAGAGGTTATCAGGAAACTCGTTACACCTCAGAGTGTCAGCAATATCCAAAAGCTGTTTCCTGACAGGCAGCCGTTATTGTTTTTATTATCCTGGATGTTGAAGTATCAACTGGTTGCTTTTTCTATTGAGACAGAGGCAGGTAAGCCCTCTTTCGCGAAATTGCCAGACTGGTACAAGGTTGAAGATCCATGTCTGGTGAATGGTCTGGTATTTCCGGAGCAGCTGAGGTCTAAATGGATCAAGCCTGTTATCAATCAATACGTTCAACTCAGTCAGAGTTATGTCAATGACATTGATAGTTCTGGTGAGGGTTCCGAAAGTAGCTTGATTCAATCTATTGCCCAGTCAGTCATTGAGTGGATGGATGACAGGCTCCTTCAGGCTATAGGCTGGTTGGCAGAAGATCACACCCTGTCCGGCTACGGTGAAGTGTTAAAGTTGCTGGAATCCAAGGGGGTGGAAACACTGATTGACGCTTATCCTCATTGGTATCGAAACATTCAGAAGGAATTTTTCCAACGAGTCAGATTGACCCGTACACTCTTGAGTCGGGTGAAGCGGGACTTGCCAGAGATCAATCATTACTTTTTCTCGGGGAGCCATCAGCCAGCAGAGAGCCATCAGCCAGCAGAGAGCCATCAGCCAACAGAGAGCCGTCAGCTGACTTCTGGTCTGACCTCTATCCGTGATTTGCAATTAGACGTAGGATCACCCGTTTACCAATTGACGTTTAATAATGGTGAACACCTGGTTTATAAATTGAGAGACCTCGCCATTGACCAGTTATTACTGGGAGAGAATCAGAGTATGGCCCAGTCAGTGAATGCCTGGGTACAGGACTCAGAAGCTCTGGGTGTATTCAGGATACTGAATAAGTCTTCCTATGGTTATGTTGAGTTTATTGCATCGGAAACCGTTTCCAAGAGCGATGATCTGGAAACTTACCATCGTCGCATGGGAGTGGCAGCAGGCTTCTGTCTTATGTCGGGTCTGACTGACATTCACAGCAAAAATCTTCATATCAATGATAACAAGCCTTACCTCATTGATGCCGAGACGGCTCTTCATAATCCTGTGATGATGCAATTGCAGGCAGAGTTGCAAAATCCCGAGTTGAGCTTTCTGAGAGGCATGCGGGATTCCAGTCTTGGCCTGACGGGTCTGATGAAGGTTTGGGAAAATTTTCATCTCTGCAAGACCCGATACAGCTCAGTCAAACTGGAAAATGGTGAGCTGGTGGCTGAACAGCCGCAAACGGCCACTTCTTTTCTTGATCATCTGCTGATGGAAAAGGGTCGGCACTCTCTGGATGGTCGACATCCTTCAGTAGCCTCTCAATATGGCAGAGCATTTGTGGAAGGCTTCAAAGGCTCGGTGTCCGCTATTTCCGAACATTCAGAGCAGTGGTTTGATTACCTGAAGTCCATGGCGGGTTTTGAGGTCAGGTATCAGCCGCGTTGGAATCTGAATGATGCCCGCAAACAGTTTCGAGACCTTCACGTTGCCAGAGAGCTGCAAGACCTTTCCAGAGAGCGCCGCGAAGAGTATTGCCAGCGTCTGGCAAAACGAATTACGCTGGCTGGGGAGCTTTCTCAGCGCTGGCTTGATGCCTCGTGGCAGGAGCCGGTCAGTGTCCTGGCTGAATCAGTGGCCGAAGGTTGGTTGGCCATGGAGCAGCGTGATTTTGTCAGAAAGCTTGGGGAGTCAGGAGTTTTTGTCCAGCGATACGACGGAACCCTGCAGGAAGTCAGTCGTCATTACTTCTCTGACAATTCGATAGAAAAACAGGCAGAGTTGATTGCCAAACTGTCGGATCACAAGCTCAGGGACCGATTCCTCAATGCCTGTCAGCAGATGATTGAAAGTTGGTTTGAACAACATATCAATGCCGGAGAAGGGATGCCTGAGGAGCTCAGGCAGGCTGTTATGGAGGCGCTGGCCGACAGTGAAAGGAAGGCTTAACCCTTCCTGATGTTCTCCAATAACTCTTTTGCCATGGTGGCGGTCTCTTCGTCACCTTCCTTGTTGGCCGTAGTCAGGTAATCTTCACCTTCCTTATTTCTGCCTTCCATCATCAGCGCCATACCGATAAAGGCTTTGACAGTAGGATTGTCGGGATCTTTTGGAATGGCTTCCTTGTGAAGAATCTCCAGGGCTTCCTGATTCATCTTTTTATTAATGAAGGTCAGGGCAAAGCCCAGAGTGGGGAGGACGCTGTCAGGTCTGGCTTTCTCCAGAGCGCTGAAAATACCGAAAGCATGTTTTGACATACCCACGCTGGAGGCCATAAAGCCTATATCTGCCAGGGTTTTGATTATTTTTTCATCGGTCATGTTTCAGGCCTCTTGCTGTTTGCCCGGCTTATAACTTCTGGATAATACTCTGGAGTGTGTCCTTGATGGATTTAATGATACTGGATCTCAAACCCTCAATGATCATATATTTATTGAACTCGACCTGAAACTCCACCATGTCTTTGGTGTTGTTCGGGTCCATGTTGGTTATTTTGGTTTTCAGGTTCTGATCAAGATTTTCAGCTGTTTTGCCAAATACGTCTTGCACATGATCAAAGTTAAAGTGGTTGGCTCTTTGTTCTGCCATTGTCCCTCTCCCTGTCAGACTGTTCTCTAGCCGTCAGACGTTGTTTAATCAGCGCTTTTTGTGATGCCTGTTCCAGGTCTTGTCAACGACTTCAGTAGCAGCTATCAAGGCAGTGATCAGCTTGTCGTTGGTTTCAAACTGATCGGGGGAAAGCCCTTTGTCCCGCTCAGACTTCAGACGAAAGGCTTCATCCACTAATTCCTTCAGCACCTTGTCCCTGAGTTCACCGTCGGTATCAAGAATAAGTCGATCTTCGAGGTCGGAGAGATGAATTTTTTCACTGTCGGTTTGTGGATCCTTCACTGTTGCCTCCAAGACGATATTTGATCCGATCTGTGCCTTTTGATAATAAAAGATAGTCAAGATTAATATCTTCAATTATATACCCGTTGGCCAGTTTTGCGCCGATCAGGTATTTGGCCCCGTCATCCATGGTCACAAAGGGCACCCTTCCCATACTCACTGACCGAATCTTCAGAGAAGGAGCCAGTGGTGTACTTACCACTCTGGCAGGTGCTCCAGCTGTTTTGGTCGCTAATCTCAGCTGGGGCTGATTGCCGTACTGTTTTCTGAAACGTGTGACCACATCGTTCAGGTTATATACCTGTTCATCGTCCAAGAGGTGGCCTTCTAAAGTGATTTGATTAGGTTTTTGTATCAAATGTATACGAGGGCTCAGGCCTTTCTCCCTGAGCATGGACTTGAGGGTGTTCAGGCGACCGGCCTGATTTTCTACCTGATCGACAATGGAAACCAGTCCGTGGACCTCTTGTTTCAGGTTGGCAATGATTTTCTGCAGCTCTTCTGAGCTGGGAGCATAACCTGTCATTACCAACGAGCCAGGGGAGTTATCCAACTCAAGGCTGAGAGATTTATGACCCTGATTCTTTAAAAGTGCATCGGCGTTAGCTCTTAACTCGCTCATGACGACCAGCTGTGAACTGAAAGGAATCCCTTTCTCGCGAAGTTCACGCTGGATCATCTGTTTGTCACTCATTGTCAGGGTATAGCCAGAGATCAGAACGCTCTGGTCAGGAAGCTCTTTCAGTTTGATGTTTTTCTGATTGAGTTGATTTCGGATCTGTTTAGCCTGATCAAGATGGCTCATTTCAGGAGGTGCCTCTTCAGGACCGCCTGAAAGCAGCACGATAAGAAGCAGGAAAAATGCAAAAATGCCTGCCGGGATTCCTATCAACCATTTCCGGTCAATATTCTTCAGAGGATTTTCATACTCCTCTGAGTCGTCTTCCTCTCCATCTGCGTCATCTGTCAGGGAGTTATTAATGTCATCCAGGTCGTCGTTCAGGCTGCTGAGATCATTACTATCAATCTCATCATCCTCATCGTTCATCAGGATGTCAGGAGCATTAGGGAAGTCCTCATCTTCATCGACTATATTCTGATCTTCTTCTGGCTCTGGTTCAGGTCTCTGAAGCTTTGGTAGGGGCTGATCAGGCCAGTCGGCGTCCACAGGGCCCAGAGAAAAAAACAGTTGACTGGAGGTTATGATGTCAAAATGATTAGCATTTAGCTCTGAACCCCGGGGTAGACCATTGCAGTACAGCAAGCTGCCTTCAGACTGGCTGGCTATGTTTATTTGACCCTGTGGGCTGATGTTTATAATCAGTTCATGGTCACTGAGTGATTCATCGGTCAAAACCAGATCAGATTGATCACTCTTGCCCAAAGAGTGGCTGCCGGGTTCCAGCGGAATTTCAGCCCCCTGGTGATTGCCAGAGAGTATTTTGAGGTAAAACTCGATCATGGCCGTCTACCCGAAATGCTTTCCTTAGCTCATGGCTCTCCATGTGCTCATGGCTGTTTTACGCGTTCCCAGAGCCTATCTCATTTCATCGGTCTTGAATTAAAAAAGTGAAATGGCCTTTTTGGGCTATCTTTTCCCTGATAAAGATTTTAGAAACTTCGATTTTCAGGTGGTTTAAGTCTTAGGTTAAGTGAAACTACTTATCTTTACCAGAGTTGTTTCTTTGATCTACATCTTCGGGCAAAGTGCTGATAAGGTTAGTATCTATCACTGATTAGCTGGTAAAACTTCCCAGGGTGATAGCGCATTGCCTCTTAGGCTACGTGTGTATTGGTGCATTTTTAGAGGGTTTACCCTGACGCACATGAAGGTGCACCTGAGCGGCTGTAAGAGCGAAGAGCTGATGGGCAAATGATCGATGTTTTACGACAGAAGTCTGACAGACCCAAACAGAGCGGGCACTCTTATAGAAATAATGATGTATGCGGCATCTGGCGAACAGAAACAGAGGTGCGCCATTCATCGTCGCATGAATAACAAGAAGAGAGCAGGTACTTATGGAAGCATCTTTCTGGAACGACAAGCGTCCGGCAGGCGTTGCTGAAACCATTGATCCCGATCGCTATCCCAATCTTTTGGCGATAGTAGAGGAACTTCTCGAAAAAAATGCCTCCCGGCCGGCATTTACGGGTATTGGGTATACTCTGACGTACGGTGATATAGACCGCTACAGTCTGCAATTCGCCAACTACCTGCGTGAGCATACCTCCCTGAAGCCTGGCGACCGAATTGCCATCCAGATGCCCAATCTGCTTCAATACCCGATTGTGGTATACGGGGCGATCAGGGCTGGTCTAACCATTGTTAATACCAACCCCCTGTATACCGATCGGGAAATGTTGCACCAGTTCAACGATTCTGGTGCTAAGGCCCTGGTATTCATGGACAACTTTGGTCATCTGGTTGAAGAGGTTGTGGAAAAAACGGGCATTGAGCACCTGATTGTAACCCGGGTGGCCGATATGCTGCCATTTGCCAAGCGCACCCTGATTAATTTTGCTGCAAAACATGTCAAGAAGATGGTGGAGCCTTTTAATCTGCCAAAGGCTGTACCTTTCAGGGATGCGCTGGCTAAAGGTGAAGCCTGTCAGGCTAAACCTCTTGAGAATCCTCCTTCAGCTCAAGATCCTGCTGTTTTCCAATATACAGGGGGCACAACAGGGGTCGCGAAAGGAGCGGTACTGACTCAACGAAACCTGATTGCCAATATGCTTCAGGCTGCGTCAGCTCTGTCACAGTTGGATGAAAGTGGTCAGCCGGTGCAGCAGGTTGGTAATGAAATTATCGTGGCACCTCTGCCTCTTTATCACATTTATGCTTTTACCGTTCATCTACTCTGCATGCCGTACATGGGGAATCAGAATATCCTGATTGCCAATCCCAGGGATACCAAGACTTTTATAAAATTCATCAAGCCCTGGCAGTTTACTGGCTTCATTGGCTTGAATACGCTCTTTGTTAGTCTGTTGAACCACCCGGATTTCAGGGAGTGCGACTTCAGTAAGCTGAAACTCACCCTCTCCGGTGGTACGGCTTTGCAGAGAGAAACCGGAGTTCGCTGGCAAAAATTCACCGGATGTCACGTCTCGGAAGCTTATGGTTTGACGGAGTGCTCTCCAGCGGTTTGCATGAATCCTTTTGGGGACATTGCTCAGCTAGGCACTGCTGGACTTCCGGTGTCCAGTACTGAACTGAAAGTGATCAATGAAGAGGGAGAAGCTCAAGCTGTTGGAGAGAGAGGAGAGCTCTGTGTGCGTGGGCCTCAAGTTATGAAGGGGTATTGGAAAAGATCTGAAGCTACTGCCGAGGTGTTGTCTGAGGATGGTTGGCTGAGAACTGGCGACGTGGCCGTCATAAAAGAGGACGGCTTTGTTGAAATCGTCGACAGGATCAAGGATATGATTTTGGTTTCCGGCTTTAATGTTTACCCCAATGAGATTGAAGACATAGTGGCTAGCTTTGAGCGGGTTGAGAATTGTGCAGCCATCGGCATTCCTGATGATGTCACTGGAGAGAGAATCAAGTTGTTTGTGGTGCCTTCAGACGACGGATTGAAGGAAGAAGAGGTAGTGGCTTTCTGCAGGGATCATCTGACTGCTTACAAAGTGCCCAAGGATATTGAGTTTCGTCCGGAGCTACCCATGACTCCGGTTGGTAAAATTCTGAGGAAAGATCTGCGTAAGGAAGAATTGGAAAAGACTTCCTGACATTGGTGCTGTTTCACAAGAAAACCGGCTTTGCGCCGGTTTTCTTGTGAATGTACTGAAAGTGCTCTGTATATGTCAAACTCACTAGCAGCCTGTCGGACTTAAGGCTGTCCTACTGCGGTTGCAATAAATTGGT
>NZ_JAHHPN010000862.1:0-1059 GCF_024606325.1 Endozoicomonas sp. ONNA1 | reverse complement strand
CTGCTGGCGGATATGGGCAAACTGCTGAACATAAAGGTCATCAGAGTCGCCCTTACATTGCAGACGAAGATTCCATTCATGCCCCGTGGTTAACGCTGCTTTACTGATATTGCTGGAACCTACATAAGCACTGCCTTCAATAACATCGCCATCATGGGTATGAATAAAGATATACGACTTCATATGGAAGCTTTGCTGACCATCGCACTGGTAAATGCGAATATCTGCACCTCTCTCTTTTAACAGCATCAGTTCCCGCAAAGCCTGCGGGTCAGTCACATCCAGATAATCAGAAGTCAGTACCTTAATCACTGCGCCGCGATCAACTGCATCGCATAAAGCACCAAACAACAATTTCAAGCCACTGATGCGTATGAAGGCAACCGTAATCTCAATTTCCCGCGCCCGGTTAATAGCATCACTCAACTTGGGCAGCAGTGGATCATTCAGACCGCCGGTTGTCAGCAGAGCAGAATTGTTATCAATGGGATACGAAGGATCAAGCGGTCTTGCTTCCATGCATCAAGCCTTTTTCAGAATTGCGTTTAACCAGTATTCATTTTCACGGTCAGGCCGTAAGTCCCGAGTGACCCAAGTTCTGGCCATGTTCAAGTCACTTTTTGCCAGAATCTTCTCAAGCCCTTTTTCATCGAGATGTGTAAAATGCCTTCCCCCCCGTTCTTCTTCACCAAAACCCAACTTGAACGAGCAGTAAAAAAGCCCACCTGATTTCAATAGATTACCAAGATGAGAGAAAGTCACAGGCAAATTTTGAAGTGGAACGTGAAGCAGAGAGGCACATGCCCAGATAGCATCAAACTTTACTTCGGGGCTGTAATCTAAAAACAATGCATGTTTGACATCCAGCCCTGTCAGACAGGTAGCTCGTGCAGCCATACTTCTGCTGCCATCAAACGCAGTAACTGTAAAACCAGCTTTCAAAAAAGCCAGAGAATCCCGCCCTGAGCCACATCCGGCGTCGAGTATATGAGCTTGATCATGTAATAGTGGTAGAAACCGGTCGTATAATGCCTGTGCATCTACGCTCACAGTAGAGTC
>NZ_JAHHPN010000861.1:0-6775 GCF_024606325.1 Endozoicomonas sp. ONNA1 | reverse complement strand
GTACTCTATCCAGCTGAGCTACGAGCGCGTAATACTAAATTGTTCACTGGCGGTGAGGGAGGGATTCGAACCCTCGATACGTTTCCGTATACACACTTTCCAGGCGTGCTCCTTCGGCCACTCGGACACCTCACCGTTGTCGTTGTTCGCGTCTGTTGTTGCGAACGGAGCCGTACTTTATAGCAGGAGTGTCTGAAAGGCAAAGCCAAAATGCACTTTTTTTCTACTTTTAGGGCAATTACTTAACGGACAAACGGTCAAGCCTGAACTTGCGCCTGAGAATAGCCTCAAACCATGAAACAGGCAGCCATCTTTTCAGCTCTGGCAGCGCCCGACTGCCATTGCCCACTCTTAAAATGCCCTGCTGACTTGACGATTCCAGCCAAACAGCAATCTCTGAAGCTACTGTCTCGGCAGGGGTCGGTCTGTCCTGAGAAGCACTCGCTCGTGCTCTGACTCCCTCTTCAATTGGAAAATACAGGGAGTCTTCAGTAAACACCCGATCAAGTGCTTCATTGGCATTCTCTGCAAATCGGGATTTGATCGCACCGGGTAATACGGTCAGAACTCTGATGCCAAACGGCTGAAGCTCCATTCTCAAAGCATCGGAAAAGCTATTGAAGGCAGCTTTTGAAGCACAATAAAGCCCGGAGAAAGGCGTAGTGACTTCTCCTGAAATACTGCCAATATTAATGATCGTACCTTCCTTGTTAGCACACATTTCCTTGATGACTTTGTTGGCTAGCAATACCGGAGCAAAGACGTTGGTTTCAAACTGTTGCAGGAGTTCTTCGCGGGGTAATTCAGCCACTGCCCCCATTCCACCATAGCCTGCATTGTTGATTAGGATATCCAATCCGCCATCTTCAGCCTGAATCTCTTTCAATACCCTGTTAACCTGGTCCTCATCAGTGACATCCAGCTCTGCTGTCCTGATTCTTTTTTCTGACAGATGTTTGATTGATTCCAGCTTTCTTGCTGTGGCCCAGACCTTGAACCCCCTCTGGTTCAACTCCAAAGCCAACGCCAGCCCAATGCCGGATGAACAGCCGGTAATCAGCACATTTTTCATTGCTTCACTCCATAAGCCAAGGCTTTGTTGTCTTTAAAACGGGTGACAATCATGCGACAAAAGTCATTTTTGACAAATCATCTATAGTAACTCCAGATTCATGATATTCACTTTTTCAGACCAACCATGAACCGGTAAAAAATAATCTGAACCGTGGTCAGTTTATCCTTTACCGGCTAACGAAATCAGAAGCAGTGAAACAGACTTCAGCTCTTGGTGTAAGCACCAGAAGAATAAATCAGCTCGTAGCTGTGGCTGTAGATTTCCAGAATATTGCCAAACGGGTCTTCCATATAAACCATACGATAAGGCTTTTCATCCGGGTAGTAGTAACGAACTGGCATACGCTGCCTGCCACCTGCGGCAACAATTTTTTCTGCCAGACCTTCAACATCCGGGTCCTGAACACAGAAATGAAAGACACCGGGCTTCCAGTATTCAAAGTTATTGTCACGCTCTTCGTAGTTCTTGAATTCGAACAGCTCTACACCGATTCTGTCACCTGTTGACATATGTGCGATGCGAAATGATCCCCACTCAGGACCAAAAACATCAGTACACATCACACCAATAGCACTGTCATCTTCTACAATCTCTGTGGGCTCCATAATCAGGTACCAGCCCAACACCTCGGTGTAGAACTTAACGGCTTTCTCCAGATCCGGTACTGAGATTCCGATGTGTGAAAAGGTGCGAGGGTAAACTGTATTAGACATTGAGCAAACTCCATCCGTTTTTCATCAATGGCAGCAGTTTAAAAAAACCAATCAACAACTTAAAATTATTATTTATAATATATTTAATAATATTTAATTATGGTAAATCCAAGCTGGCTGAGAACCTTCATTACCCTGATCGAGCAGGGTCACTTCACCCGAACGGCAGATCTTCTGGCTATGACCCAACCCGGAGTCAGCCAGCATATTAAGAAACTGGAAACTCATTATCAGACAAGCCTGATCAACCGCCAGGGCAAACACTTTGAACTGACTCCAGCGGGTGAAATGGTATATCGCTTTGCCCTTAAAATACTGGAAGGTGAAGAAAATCTGAGGGAGGCGCTAAACAGGGATGACCCCCATTCCGGCTTATGTCGTCTATCTTCACCCGGAGCCCTGGGTCTGGCTCTTTACCCAAGACTCATCAACGCCCAGAAAAGGAACCCGGGCCTGAAAATATTTTTTGAGATTGCCCCAAACCACCGGATTGAGTCTGAACTGCTAAACAATCGTCTGGACTGTGGCTATATGAGCCAGAAGCCGGAATCCAGCAGCCTGGAGGCTCAATCTGTCATGACCGAAGAAGTCTGTCTGGTCGTACCTGTAAACTTCCAATTTCGGGAATATGAACAGCTCCGGACACTGGGTATGATTCATCACCCGGACGCAGAACATCATGCCAGCCTGTTGCTTGAGGAAAATTTTCCTGGCGTCTTCAGGGGGATTTCTGACTTCCCGGCCAACGGCTACATCAACCAGATTAACCTGATACTCGAGCCTGTAGCGGCAGGATTAGGGTTTACGGTGCTGCCGGTATCAGCTGTCAGATCTTTCGCCTTTCCTGAAAGGATCAAGGTAGTGGGATTGCCTGAGCGCGCTTATGAAACGATCTACCGGGTCTTTAAAAAGCACCGGCTGCTCCCTTCCAGATTCCAGTTTATTCAGGAAACCCTTTTTTCGGATCAAGAGTCGATGCAGAAAACCGATGAATCGTCTTATCAGTCTTCATCATCCTCAATGGATTGCTGATCACACTCGATGGCTATGTCGCTTCCCAAGTCAGCCGTTTCCAGCGTCTGTCTGGGCAGCTCCTTTTTCACTCGCACCCCCAGATTCAAGAACTGATCCGCCTGAGAGATCAGATTCCCCCGACCGTGCTTCAAGGTGCCCATAGCGTCATCGTATGTACCTCTGGCACTGGTCAGTTGCTGATCCAGCTTTTCCATCTTCTCAACAAAAATACGAAGTTTGTCGTACACTTGGCGAGCCTTGTCAGCCAGCTTTCGGGCATTGGCATTCTGTCTTTCTATTGTCCAGAGGTTAGACACTGTTCTGAGTGTGGCCAAAAGTGTGGTGGGTGTTACCACCACAATACGCTTCTCAAAAGCCTCATTGAATAATTGCTGGTCATGCTGGAAGGCCACCATGAAGGCAGGTTCAACCGGCATGAACATAAAGACAAAGTCTGGCGCTTTAACCTCTGGCAGTGAGGGATAATCTTTCTCGTTAAGACTGTGGATGTGGTTCCGTATGCTTTGTATATGTCTCTTCAGAGCGGCTTCACGCTCGGCATCGGTTTCCGCATTGACATAACTCAGGTAGTCCACCAGCGAGACTTTGGAGTCAATAATCAGATGCTTTTGTTCGGGTAGATAGACGATAAAGTCAGGCCGTTTGTTCTGGCCTTCTTCATCCTTGAAATTGGCTTCCCGCTGGTACTCCTGCCCTTTGATCAGGCCACTGCTCTCCAGAATCTTTTCAACTTGCAACTCACCCCAATTACCCTGTAGCTTTTTATCACCTTTCAGAGCTCTGGCAAGGTTGCCTGCTTCATCGGTGATCTTCTGGTTCAGATTATGCAGGGTCTCCAGCTGCTGTTTGAGCGCAGCCCGACCTTCGTTGTCCGCTTTTCTGGCTTCTTCGACCTTGTTTCGAAACTCGCCGAGTTGTTCCTTGAAAGGTTTCAGCAGGTTTTCCAAACCTGCCTGATGCTGTTGTGAAACCGATTGACTCTTGGCTTCCAGAATCTCATTTGCAAGATTACCAAACTCCTCCTTAAGCACTTGTTTATTGTCTTCCAACTGCCGCAATGACTTGTCATTTTGCAACTGTTGCTCTTCAAGCCTGACCTTCAATTCCCGAACCTGCTTTTCTGCAGTAAACCGGGCTTCCTGCTCATCCCGATGTTTTAACAGACCTTCCCTGAGTGACTCTTCTCTTTCCTGAACTCTGTGTTTTTCATTATTCAGCAGGGTTTCCAGTTTTCCTTTTATAATGTGCAGGTCGCGATTATCCCATTGCAGCTTGTCCCTTTCACTGAAAAGCTGATCCTGCTCTGCGACAAGTTCAGAAATTCTGAGCCCCTGCTGATGCATCTGTGCAGTCAGCTTTGCCAATCCGGCAGCCGCTCTTTGTCTGGCAAACAGCCAGGATAATCCGGAACAGATCAAGATCAGGACAATAGCCGCAGCCATTTCAATTGCAGACATGCACGCACTCTCATCAGCACAGGTTACTACTGATGAACATTACGGTATTTTTACTGAAATCAACAGCTCAGTGCTGTTGCCTATCTCTGCCACTTTCGTGCTCCGAAAAGTACTTTCTGCCATACTTGGTGACACATTAACCCGGACTTCCCCCCATGAGTAAAGAGATTAATGCAGTCAGCCAATGGCTTAAAGAGGTCGTGATTGGCCTGGATCTCTGCCCCTTTGCAGCCTGGCCAGAGCAACACAACCAGATTCGAATCACCCTCTCAAGGGATACCACGGAAGACGCTCTGCTGGAGACGTTGCAGTCTGAACTGACACTTGCTGCCGAGACACCTGCCAGTGAACTGGAGACCACCCTGATTGTCATCGCGAACATGCTTGAGGATTTTGACGACTATAACCAGTTTCTGCAGCATGTGGATGCCCTGCTTCGCGGCTTCCATTGGGAAGGTCAGTTCCAGATAGCCAGTTTCCATCCAAATTACTGCTTTGCCGATACTGACCCGGAAGATGATGAAAACCTGACCAACCGTTCCCCCTACCCTCTTCTGCATATTATCCGGGAAGACAGCCTGGAGAAGGCCCTGGCCAGTTACCCGAACCCGGATGGCATTCCCGATAGAAACATTAAACAGATGAATAACCTGACAGCCGATGAGAAACTGAAGCTGTTTCCTTATCTATTTGCCCGCAAAACACGCTAGCGCCATACCCCATATCGTAGTAGCACTAAGCCTGTCGAATTACAGTGCCGTAGCCCTTCAGCAAGCTCAGAAAAACGGAGTATGTATATCAGCGCGTAGCTGCACAAAAAGCCTGTTGAGTTTGATACATCTCTATCAAATAAAGCTGCTGCAATGAACAGAAAAATATAACCCGCCACCTGACCAATAGATTAAATCTATTAATAGCATTTGAACGATCAATTATACCAATCAATCAAATCGGCATATTCTTTCCATGTCGCCACCGAAAACGGCTGACTAAAAAACAGAATGATTACCAGCAAGAAGGAATAAACCATGTCCCTCATTAATACACAAATCAAGCCGTTCAAAGCCACTGCTTTTCACAATGGCGACTTCGTTGAAGTGACCGAAGAGAGCCTGAAAGGCAAGTGGTCTGTTGTCTTCTTCTACCCGGCAGACTTCACCTTTGTTTGCCCGACTGAATTGGGTGACCTGGCTGACCACTACGAACAACTTCAAGCTATGGGTGTTGAAGTGTACTCCGTCTCCACAGACACCCACTTCACTCACAAAGCCTGGCACGACAGCTCTGAGACCATTAACAAGATCAAATACCCAATGATCGGCGACCCAACCGGTCAGATCACTCGCAACTTTGAAGTCATGATCGAAGAAGAAGGTCTGGCTCTGCGAGGCACCTTTGTCATGAACCCTGAGGGTGAGATCAAAGTCGTTGAAACTCACGATTCGGGTATTGGCCGTAACGCTGGAGAGCTGGTTCGCAAGATTCAAGCGGCTCAGTTCATCGCAGAGAACCCTGGTCAGGTATGCCCGGCTGCATGGCAACCGGGTGAAGAAACTTTGGCGCCTTCCCTGGACCTGGTCGGCAAAATCTAAACTGTCCGGGCTCCCCGCCATTATTCAACAGCAGAGAGCCTGAACCAAATCGAAAAGATCAAGCGAGTCAATCATGTTAGATGCAAACATCAAAAAGCAATTGGAAGCTTACTTTCAGAACCTGAAAACACCTGTTGAGATCGTTGTGTCTCTTGATGACTCTGCGAAATCACAGGAAATGGCTTCACTTGCTAAAGACCTTGAATCACTCTCCAGCCAAATCACGTTAAGTGAAAGTAACAACGAGCTGGAAAGAAGGCCTTCCATGGCCATTCAAGGCCAGGACAATCGCCCTGCAATCCGCTTTGCCGGGCTGCCTATGGGCCACGAATTTAACTCATTGATACTGGCTATTCTCCAGAGCGGTGGTCATCCAGCCAAGATGGAAGCTGATTTGCTCGAGCAGATCAAACAACTGGAAGGCGAGTTCAATTTTGAAACTTATATCTCCCTGTCCTGCCAGAACTGCCCTGAGGTTGTTCAGGCTCTGAACTTGATGGCCGTCTTGAATCCCGGTATCCGGCACACCATGATCGATGGTGCCTTGTTTCAGGATGAGGTGGATGAAAAGCAGGTCATGGCTGTACCCGCCGTATTTGTTAACGGCCAGCCATTTGGTCATGGTCGTATGAATACCGCCGAAATCGTTGCCAAACTGGACATAAATGCTGAAAAGCGTACGGCTGAAGCCATCAACAAGAAAGATCCTTATGATCTGTTGATTGTCGGTGCCGGTCCGGCGGGTGCGGCCGCCGCTATTTATGCAGCTCGCAAAGGTATTCGTACCGGTCTGGTAGCCGATCGCTTTGGCGGTCAGGTGATGGACACCATGGCCATTGAAAACTTCATCTCCGTTAAGGAAACCGAAGGTCCAAAACTAGTGGCCAATCTGGAACAACACGT
>NZ_JAHHPN010000860.1:0-2072 GCF_024606325.1 Endozoicomonas sp. ONNA1 | reverse complement strand
AATCAACCTCCTCACCATTGACTATTGCCAGTGTACGACCACCAACGATGGTGCCTTCTTGCTCAAATAGTGATAACGGATGTTGACCAGGATAAACCCGCTGAAAAACTGTTTCACCGGCCCGAGCAAATTCTGACTGTAACTGACGACCGGAGGCCAGGTCCTCAGGATGAATATCAAATGCGTGGGCAGCCACCACCAACTTTAATGCCGAAGGATTTGGCAATTGAAAATTGAGGGGATTAACGGGTTCTGTCAACTGGTCGGAAGAATCCAGCTTGAAGAAAAGTGCCGGATCTTTGAGAAAATCCAGAGTGTCATCGATTAATTGCGGAGGTAGACGATCTTTCCAGTACATCAATAACGACGGTTTATTAGCAACTAACCTTTCTACAAGTATGTGTATAAGCCTTTTCCGGATAATATCATCAGTGCAGCACCGCTCCAGGTACTCTTTGTCGTCAAATAAGTCAAAAAAATTTAGATGCCGTTCAATGTAGTCTATTGCAATGTGGGGGTTGGCAGGCCGTAACTTCCTGATCAGAAAGTGCCATTTTCCCTTGTCAAAGACTTCAGAATTGAGCACTATTTTGTCCTGCTCTTTCAGGATTACTTCAGAAAGCTTATTGTAATTCTGTTCAGGTAGATAAGGATAAACAATATTCAGGACATGGGTTATGAAATCGTTATCTGCACTCACTTTTCCAAAGAAGTGGTAAAGGAGAGTCATATGAAATCGCTCGCTTACTTCAGGTCTACTGCTTAGCATGTCAAATAATGACCTCTTTGCTGCATCGATCAAATCCTTTGGCAAGATAGCATTAAAATCTTCAACATAAATTAAAATAAAAGGATTTACTTTTACCAGCTTTTTTAATAACAAACCAAATGCTTCTTCATCTGTTTTATATCTGTTTAAGAGAGCATTATATACACTTGTAAAGATGTAGCCGTATGAATAACCCAATCCCTTAATTGCTTCCAATTCGTAGGCTAGAGCCTTGACCAGTATCTCTTCAAAAAAAACAGGATCTTTGGTGAACATACTATATTGAGGAAATAAAATTCGATTAAAATTACGAAACCAATGCACACCACTGATCGAATTCAGGATGGATTCTTTGGTCATAAAATGAACCGGAACCTCTGATAATTTACACAAGTCATTTGATAACTGTGAAAGGCAGTACTCTTTGTTTTTTTCTTTAATGTGCTCTGGAAGGTCTTTAAGCTCTATTATTCCTGATCGGATCAGATCATCGTACAAATCATCATTTTTAAAACTGGCTGGAAGATTATTCAGTGACTTTATTTTCGCCGTAGTGTCCAGATAACCATAAATAAAAACGGCCAGTTCCGGCGGTGTACCATAGGGCATACCATGTATATTTGAGTACTCAATAAGAAAATCAACCTCCTTTTTCAATTCGACGGGTAGATCATCGTAGGAATATTGGTAAGGATCATAACCGGGCTGAGCCAAAATTATATCTTTTGTTATTTTTTCTTTTGGTATTTCGTGAATTTGCAAAACACCATTCCTTACAAACTCTTTCATAAAAAAAGGTGATTCTAAATAAGCTTCAGACCCATATTTTCTAAAAGTTCTTGGTGAAAAATAATCGATGACGTTCATAAACTCATCTTCCGTGAATTCACGAACTCTACCATCAACAAGTTTTTGAATCAGCTCAACTTGTTTTTCGGTGAAGATGGCAGTGTTCGCGTCCGAACTGATTTTAAATATATTTAAAGATCCGGGTGATAAGGCTTCGGACTCAACCATAAGATTCCTAAATAAACCGGGGTGCAGTCCCCATAGAATCGATAGAGCGTTGCGGCACTTTCCTGATTTCCAGATACCTCCCTCTGGCATCATCGTTTTAACGAGTAACTGCAACGGTGCGACGAGTTTACCGTATGAGGGTGCTATGGCCGTTTCAGGGATTCCTTCGTTGTGTTGCAGGGACGGCTGAAAATAATCATTGCCAGTATTCTTTGACTCCTGATTGTTTTTCTGAACAGAGGCCATAAAAAAGTGCAGAACCGCCTTTTCCAACAGTTGCAGAATC
>NZ_JAHHPN010000859.1:0-4783 GCF_024606325.1 Endozoicomonas sp. ONNA1 | reverse complement strand
GCCAGCACCTGGAAGGTGAGTTGAACGATATTCTGGCCGGTGACGCCCATCCGGGTTTCCATTTGTTTGCCACGACAAACCCACCCGAGTACAGCGGACGCAAACCGCTATCACCGGCACTGAAAGGGCGTTTCCGACATTTACCAGTACGGCAGTATAACCCGGCAGAGTTGCAGAGCATTGCTGAGAAAGTATTGCCAGAGACCCCGCAGGGGAAAGTCGTGGCTGAAAAGCTGACTCGGCTACATTGTCAATTGAGAGCATGCCTGCATCAGAAAAAACTGCCGTTTCAGCCCACCAGCCTTGATTTGCAGAATGTCGCCAAAGCGGTTCTCAGCAAGAACGATTTTACCGAAGACGGACTTCATCAATGCCTCAATCAGCACTACCGGCTTTATCTGATGGCAGCTGACCTATCGTTGGAGGAACTGCCAAAGTCACCGGCTCTGGCCATAGGTAAAGGATCACTTGATTCTGGACTTTGCGAATGGCTCAACCGAACGGTATCGGGTATCTGTCGTCCGTGGTTGATACGACAAAGTGATCGCAACAGTATTGATGAAAAAGGCCATGAAATTCGTATTAAGACTCAGCTGAGTACAGAAGCAGCCAAAACAGAAATCATCAGAATGGTGGCTCATGTAAAGTGGCAGGCAACCGGTCTTTCCCTGAAGCCGGATCAGTCGGACGATATTCTAACCAGAGCACTTTACCGATACTGGCAGCAACGCTGGTTTGATCATGAGTTTGGCTTGAAGGACGTAGACGCTGATAGTGTATTTCCACTGACGGAAGAGCAAAAACAAACGCTGAGACTACCGGCTTCCCTGCCTTATCTTCACGAGGCTGATCAGCGGATAGAGGCATGGAACAGCCATAAAGTTCAACCCTGTCCTGCGCTTTGGCATCAGATGATTGATTTGCCGAACCATTGGGCTGAGGCTCCTGAAAAATACAATCCGAAAGTCGACAAGAATCGGGCAGAGACACTGGACCGGGAAACGAACTATGAGGGCCTGGAGACGTCACTGGTTTACGAGTATAAAATTTTTGATACACAGGATCCTCCTCCCCATATGTATCGTTGCCAGGCAGAGGATATTCGTGTGTCTGCCAAGGGTGATATCACACTGATCAATATTAGTAGCCAGTACATTCATGGAGCCGAAATCCTCATACCAGACCCGTTACCAGGGCATAACCAGACTGTGACATTGACCAGTGATCAGACGCTGGCGATCTTTAACCAGTCATCAAAAAATGGTCAATTTGCATTACCCAGTCTGAAGCCTGACGACCATATTGTGGCCCTGCGCATAGATCCCGAGCTGGCATTTACCCTGGTCAGGGACCGATATACCGGACTTCACACGGTGTTCATTCCGGAGGCCAACGCCGAACAGAAAATTCAATTCACTTATATCGTAGAACCCAAACAACCGGATGGAAAAATACGTGTTCAAGAAGCCCGACCAGAACGAGCAACCTATCTTGACACCCATTGTTCAAAAGGTATGAAAACAGTCATAGAGAATCTTCTTGCGGCCATTGATGACCTGGATCCACCCGCAGAACAGATGCCCTTGTGGAAAATAAAAAATGCCAGAAGCACGACGCAACGAATTAAGGCGATAACGGCCTATTGCCAAGCTTTTTCCGGTAAGGCCCAACCAGAGAATAATGAAAATTTCTTTCAATTTCTCGTCACACAGCGGCAAGGTAGCTGCCGTCATCGTGTGCCTGTTTTTATTGCTTTTTGTCGTTATTACGGGATTCAATGTCGGCAAATAAGTAACTCTAACCACAGCTTTGCCGAGTATTCTTTGGATAAAGGCAAAACCTGGAAGTCAGTGGATTTGGGCGGGGAGCCTGTGCAGCTAAAAGAAATCGTTCCTGACTTCCAGCTCACCAGAAAGGTCCACGGTTCCGGCACTGAGTTAAAGAAGATTAAGAATCTCCTGAAAAGGGCTGATTCAGCACAATGTGAAGCCCTGGCTGAAGCCCTCGGTATACGGCTTGAGGCACTGAACGAAGCCCTTGAGACAAACAGCGCACTGCCAAAAATAAATCTGGATACTGTCGAACTGGTAAGAAGTCTTTGGGCACGGAGAGATTTAGCCGGTTTTTCCATGGGCGTCTCAATCATCGAGTCGCAAGAGGCAGAAGCATTGAGCCATTACGAGAAGGAATTGTTCGGTGGTATGCCTTACCACGATCTCGGCGGTATGCCTTGCTACAGTCGACAGACCTATAAGCCGATGTCTGATGCAGTCAGAGAAATATTGTATGCAAACGATGAAGATCAGGTCACTGAGCCACTCAGGTTACTCCATTCAAAAATGATTGATAAGGCCGGAGCATGCCGACACCAGTGGTTGAGTTCAATAGTGGATGTTCTGCTGGAAAGCAGTGACTTAACCAAGCCTTCGTTTATTCAATTTGCCCGTGAAGCCCTGGCATTAGGGTGGCTGGATCCACTGCCGATTTATGAAAGTCAAATTGTAAATCACGGTGAACATTATGAGTTATTGTTGCGTCTGGAAGCCATCAATGAACTGAAGGTTAATGCCGTTAATTGCATGAAAAAATGGTACAAGGCGTTGTTGTCCCGGGAAAAAAATAGCCAGGTATGGCAGCACACTTATATAAGCTCCCGAGTGAGAGAAAGTAATGCCTTGTTTGTCACTCATTGTCATGATGGGTTTTCCACAACCCTTGAAAATCTCATTGCCAAACGATCTTTACAAATTGCCTGGACGGACCAACCTGAGGGCGTTCCGAATATAGAACGATTGCTGGTGCGCCATCCTGCGTTCCCACAGTTAAACTCGGGCAAAGCGAACTACCGTCCGGTGATTATCCTGGGGCAACCTCGCTGGTACGACGAAGGGATGAGTGAAAAGACCGAGGCCCTGTTTCGACTAAAAATTGAGAACAACCCGAATTTGAAGCTGATATGGACACAAATGAATGAACGAGCGGAAATAAATCAACAATTCACTAAAGCTATGCAGGCATTGAGTAAAGAATTCAAAGTAGCTCCTGGTGCCCAGCGATCTAAAGATCAGGAAGAAAAATATCAGCAAAAAATGGCTGATATCAATAGCCACTACATGTCCAGGCTAGATTCCCTTCTTGATGTGCCGTTTCAAAAGGAAACGCCTGTGGATCATTTGAAGTACAAATGCATGGAAGCGATTGAGCATGCCTTCATTCATTACCTGTATGAAGTGACACACTCGAAAGGCGCACGCTTAACGTATTGTTGGGCCGGTGCTCGAATCAGGTCTGAGGGTCGCCCGAACCACTTCGGCGCTCATGATCCATCCTCACCTGAAGAGCTGTATGCCATGATGAGTGTTATTCAGAGTTCTTCCCGTCTTCAGGACACTGTAAAGGATGCTTACTTAAGTCAGGCTCATAACGCCAGTAACGCCCTGGTGCTTAAGTCCGATGAGCTGACAAAAATTGCCGAAGAGTTTTTGAGCACCGTGAACTTGAATTCGATGAGTGACGCTCTGGATACATGGTAACCGTATGGTCATGTTGAGTTTTTCGAGATCAATGATTTCCTTCAATGGTTCCGGGCAACTATCCTAATTGAACTTTCATTCCATTTTAATATCCAACTATCAAACAATTTCAATGCAGTCTTTTAAAAGATATTAGAAAGGGTGGTTGGCTATGGATAGTCGGATCGGGGAAATAAACAAATCGGTTCTTGATAGTGACGTTTATGATACTAACGTACCATTAAAAAAACCAAAGCTGGAATTATCGGCAAATGATGTAGCGATCTGCTCTGATGTCATTACCAAACTCAATGTATCGTCACCTCAGATTAAGTCACCTGACCGGGAGAGAACCGTATCCTCAACGGATTCCTCACTCCAAAAGCCTCCTCATGCTTTCGATTTTCGTTTTGTCACCAGTGATGATGAGGTTCGACAGCTTTTAATTGCGCGGACCTGCGATGAACACCGGGATGTCACCCTTATTTCCCATCCCGATGACCTCTCACAGGCTAACCTGGTGTGCCGGTTAAGCATTTCCGGTGATGGTCACCAAGCTCTAAGCCCGGGCAAGCTGTTTGAAGGTTCGCAGCCATTGACTCTGGTGCTGGATATCCGAAAGCTCACCAGCGAGGAACTGCCCAAATTTAACGACCTGCTGGACCCGGACAACCCCTGTCTGTACGACAAAGTCAGCCAGAAGAAGCGCCCCCTGGGCGAGCATGTTGCTCTGCTGGTCGTGGCAGACCCTGAACAGTTGACATCGATTGGCCAGCGTGAAGACTCACCTGGTGCTGATTTCTGGCGGCGGATTAATCGACCGGGCAATACCTGGCAGTTCGACGCACAGACCGACAATGATCCATCGATGGACGACGATGTTCATATGATATTGATTGAACTCCCTGCTGCCGAAAGCGCAATGGATAACGACAATACCGTTCTTATTGACTGCCACTTGCACAGTAACTGGCGACAGTTGCTGTTGGGCGGTCCCGGTGTAGATAAACAGGGACGAATTAAGCACCTTCCCGGCAGGCTTGAGTCACTGAAGGCCGGACAACAGGTGATTCTGAAAGGGGCCAACTGGCAGGATCTGGCCTTCGAACAGACAATTCGGCAAATGCTGGCGCAGCAGTGCTTTGAGAGCAATGGGAAGGTCTGTCAGTTACCCGACAATGTTCAGTTTTATCAGATGCCGGTAGGGAAGAACGAA
Source organism: Endozoicomonas sp. ONNA1 (assembly GCF_024606325.1). Classification (NCBI taxonomy): domain Bacteria; kingdom Pseudomonadati; phylum Pseudomonadota; class Gammaproteobacteria; order Oceanospirillales; family Endozoicomonadaceae; genus Endozoicomonas; species Endozoicomonas sp. ONNA1. Next base: position 55 of record NZ_JAHHPN010000859.1, on the reverse strand, counting down.
CTTCATTCACTGTTCCAAAGCCTGTCCCACTCATGTGATAAAAAAGAAGAGCAGG
>NZ_JAHHPN010000858.1:0-1029 GCF_024606325.1 Endozoicomonas sp. ONNA1 | reverse complement strand
CGTCTGGCGTTTCGGCGAATTGAATTGACTGAAGAGAGAAATTACTTTTCGGGTATGGGAGCGCCAAGACCCTTCACTCTCGCCCTGCCGGGAGGAATGGCGCCCACCGGGCGCGTGCCAGAAGCTTATGGTAAATGGATGGTTGGCATTTTTGATCCACAATGCCTGTATGTCTATAAACGTAATGCAGGGACTTGTTCGCTGGCGATGATGCTGCCTGAGCTAACTCCGGAAAACAGGTTAGTAAAACTTCTGCCTGATCTGCAATCAGTGCTTGATAGATATTTTGAGCGCGGCAATCAACTCATCTGGAAAGTTTATCCTGCTCGTTTCACCTCGGGACATCTGAATGCGGATGGGACGTTCTGTTTACCAGAATTGAAACCCGGCTATCATTCCACCGATGATGATTTCCCGGAGCTGGTGCTCACACATTACAAAAAGCAGGACGTCAAATGCTTTTGCGTTTACAACGATGCAGAAATAAATGTTTCCGATATCCTGCGGGACAAGCGTCAGTGTGAAAAGGTATTGAGGCTTAAACCCTTACCTCTGGTTGTTTATTGCAACCGCACAGGTTCTGTAGAGGTTTATTATGATGATGAGCTGGACAGTCAATACCTGAGTATGAATGAGCGTTCGCTGAATGATTTTGCGTTCTCACAGGGCGTAGCCCCAGACCATTTCAGAGCCATGTTGAATCTGCTGCCTATGTCTGTGCGGGCAGAGGCACTGAGTTCGGAACGAACCACCACAGCAGATCCAGATGCCAGGCACAAACTGCAACAGGCCATTGACCTGGTCAATGAACCCGGCTCTTACGACTGCGAGAGGCTTCTGGACTTAAAACAAAGAGGCTTGCCAATTCACCAGCGTTTTTTTCATGAACGAGGTGTTGACTCTCTGCTTGAGATCTTGCTGTGCTCCGCAATGATCAGAAACGATCAGCCAGAACACGAGCAAACTCGGGAACAGGAGGAGGAAACCTGCCGCTTATGTTGGCTGCTTCTGAAGAGCGGAGCACAGCTG